>SKGI01000014.1 GCA_007117555.1 Candidatus Izemoplasma sp.
CGGCGTAGAAGTCAAGTAAAACAAGCGTTTCGTCTTTGACGATTTCTTCAAGATTCGTATTATCAGCGTAAACAACATTAGACATATGATGTGCCTCCTTTTTGGTTTAAATTCATTATAACGTGTTTGACTGTGAATTACAATTAAATTGCACCCTAGTTTCAGTCAAAGTATACAACGGTAACGCCTTGACCGCCCTCACCACTTTGACCATCTCTGAAGGACGTGACCACTGTGCTTTCTGATAGTGTCTTTTGAACCATCTTGCGCAGTGCCAAAGTCCCAAACCCATGGACAATACTCGCAAAAGGCACATCAGAAACGGCACAATCATCGAGATATTTTTGTAAAACTATTTCAGCCTCATGGGCGCGCAACCCGCGCAAATCCAATGTGCCAGAGACCGTTTTTTTAACCGTCTCACGAGATTTTTCTTGTTTTTTTGATGGCGGTTTTGGGGCAGTTTCTGCATATTCAAAGTCTTCTTCTTTAAAGACACTTTTTACATTACCCATCTTCACTAACCACTGTGTGTTTTTTTGTTTTTTTAGCAGTTCACCATAGCGGTTGAATTTGAGCACATAAACGGTGTCACCGGGTGCATACTGTCTCGTTTCGGTTGATTTCTCAGGACTGCTTTCTGCGCCAAGTGAGCGAGCACGATATTTCATATCGGCCATCTCATGCGCTTTAAACGATTGAGTTTTCATCGTTTCGAGCTCTTGAATTAACGCAAGTGCTTCTTTCTTCAAAGTATCAAGGACGCGGTGATTTTCAAGGTGTAGACGTTCTTTAAGCGTTTCTTTCTCGTGTTGAAGCATGCGGCGCAGCTTTTCATTTTCACGTTTTAACTGTTCTGTCTCTTGATTCAGCTTTTCTTGTTCCTGAATCATAGCATCAAGACGTTTGCTTTCAACTTTAAGTTTATGAATGAGATCACTTACTTCGGTCTCTGAGACGAGGGCGCGTGACTTTGCGGCGGTGATAACCGCTTGAGGCAACCCAAGCCGTTCACCAATTAAGAAAGCATGAGACTCACCGGGTGTTCTTAACAACAAGCGATACGTTGGCTGTAAACTGTTTTCATCAAACTCAACACTGGCATTCACGATGGATGTTTTTGTATAGGCATACGCTTTTAACTCAGGATAATGTGTCGTCGCCATTACAAGCACATTTTTTTTATCAAGCGCATCGAGTAAACTCATTGCCAAACTCGAACCTTCATTCGGATCGGTGCCACTGCCTAATTCATCAAGTAGTACAAGGCTGCCATCGGTGACGGTATTGAGAATATCGACGATGTTTTTCATGTGCGAAGAAAACGTCGAGAGCGATTGTTCAATGCTTTGTTCGTCGCCAATATCCGCACGGACTTGCTTAAAACATGGCAGCGTGCTCCCCGGATTAACCGGAATCAAAAGGCCAGCTTGTGCCATACAAGCAAGCAGTCCCGTTGTTTTCAAAGCCACTGTTTTCCCACCGGTATTCGATCCGGTAATGATCATCGTCTTTACACCTTCATCGAAAGTGATGGTGTTTGGTACAACTTGATCTCGTGCGATGCGCGGATGACGTGCTTTGATAAGGTGTAACTTGGTAGATAAAGTTGGTTTAACCGCTTCTATTTGGTGCCCATATCGCGCTTTTGCAAAGACAAAATCAAGATGACTTAGTGTCTCATCGTTGGCTTGCAAGACATGATACTCATCATGAACTAGCGCACTTAACATATATAAAATACGCTCAATTTCACGCCGTTCATCCGCTTCAAGTCGAAGTTTACGACTGGAAAGTTCGCGCACAGCATCTGGTTCGATATAGGCTGTTTCACCTGAACTCGAATAATCCATAATGGTCCCTTTGATACGATTTTTATCGGAGACTTTAACAGGGATGACATAACGGTTATGACGAAATGTGATCAGTTGTTCTGTCAGTTTACTTGCTTCACGTTTCAACAAACTCTCTAGCGTTTCTTTAATGCGTCTTTCCGTTGCAGACAAAGACCCTCGAATCTTTTTTAGTTCCGCAGACGCTGTATCGAGAATCTCGCCCCGATCGTCCATGACTTGATCAATCGCTTCGGCTAATGCCTTAGCAACAATAAGCGCTTCACAATAGGCTTCTAAATCAATCGGTTGCTCAAGATGTTGACTTAAACGACCCAGTTCACGGCGAATTCTTTTTGTTGCGGCGATATGACGACGAATACGCATAAAATCTTGCACACCAAGCAACGCTTGGATACGGGCACGCTTTAAAGCTTCACGGATATCATCGATGCCGCTAAACGATGGTTCGAGGCCTTCGGCAACATACATAGCGCCTTCAGATGTCTCATGCAATGTTTCAAGAACATGCAACTCATCGGTACTTGGTATTAGGGCCCGAACTCGTTCTTTCCCCCGTGTTGTCCCAGCAAAAGGCACAATGTCTTCAATAACCTTGTCAAATTCTAATGTTTTTAAATCAAAACGCATTGGCGAGCCCTCCTTACCATGCTTTAGTTGTATTTCTACTGTTTCGTGATACAATGCACATAGGATGGTGAGACTTATGCCCTATGTTTTTCATTTATCTGACGACGAAGCCAGTCGTTTCATAGCTTTGTATAAAAAAGACATCACACCGCCAAAAGCCGAAGCCATTCGTGCTGTGGTTAAAACCAATCGTGTGACGTTAACCCTTTATCATACCGGGACATTGATGGTTCAAGGCTCTGAGGCTGAGACACATGCGCAAAAACTAGCACGAATATTTTCAAAACCTTTCACATCGTCGTCACCTTCAACCGTACCAACGGCTGATTTTTACATCCCTTCGATCGGCAGTGATGAATCTGGCGTCGGTGATTATTTTGGTCCGCTCGTTGTATGTGCGACGTATGTTTCAGCCGAGGATCAAGTGTTTTTGGAATCTCTTGGCGTTAAAGACTCAAAACAACTTCAAGACAAAGAAATCGCTAAACTTGCTGAACCACTGGCAAAGACGTTGCCTTATGCTTTGTTAGCCCTTGACAATCCTACTTATAATCGTTTGATTGAACAAGGTTTCAATGCCCATAAACTCAAGGCACATCTCCATGCTCAATGTCACAAACGATTACTAGAAAAACTAGGCCATTCAGCACCGATTATTGTCGATCAATTTTGTACAGAATCACAATACCTTAACTATGTACGCGATTTTGATCAGGCGCCAAAAGTCGACCGCTTTGAAACTAAAGCAGATGGCCGATATGCAAGTGTTGCGGCAGCAAGTATTATCGCTAGACATCTGTATGTCACAAAACTTCTATCGCTAGGGGAAACGTATGCGTGTGTGCTAGAAAAAGGCGCATCCGATCGTGTGGATCGTCAAGCGGCTTCACTCATCCAAACCCATGGCATCGAAATTCTCGACCACATTGCGAAAAAACATTTTAAAACGACACAAAAAGCGTTGTCAATCCAGGCTGCGGACAGCGAGTCTATGCGCAAGCAAGGCCGCAAAACCGATGCCAACAAAGATTAAATCGGTGAGTATCGTCGTCCCAAGTATCAGGGGTGGCCGATCAAAACCAAAATAGAGCGGCCATTCCGTAACCCAAGAAAGCGCCATAATGGGTGCAAGAAAACTTATTAGTGTTAAAGCAGCCCCTGGACGGGGGTTTTTTTTAGCAAGCGCACCACATAAGTAAACACCTATCAAAGCAAATAATACAGCGCCTAATCCCCAAATCATCATCAGTCTTCCACTCAGAAAAGGGCGCATATCCCATGCAATAATCAATCGGTGCACAATGCGACCAACAAGAAAGGCCACACCAAGCGGTGCAAAACTACGGGCATCTTGCATCAGTAAATGACGTTTTGTGCGTGCAGTCATACCCAGTGTTGTACCTAAAGCGACAAATAAGATGAACATTAACCAAATATCGGCTGTCCGGATAGAGAATAAACCGCGCAAGTACCAGTTTTCTAAGCGTACAAGTGTCCAAACAGCGCCAATGACAGCACCATAAAGCATCCCTTTTTTTATCCCTGTGAGCGGTAACCACGCTTCATAATGACGGTATACAAAAATAAACATTAGGCCCATCACTGCCATGATTGGCAAAAGCAACAAAAAACGAAGCCAAGTTAATGGAACACCCGATAGAACTCTCACCCCGATTGGTAAGAGCGTCATGAGCACAGCAAATACAAGAAAAATCCAACGGTCGTTTCCTTTTAATTTCAACATCATCACTCGGCTCCTTTCAAAGCATTTTCTATGGCTTTTTGATAAGCGATACTTGTTAAAGTTGCACCGCTCACGACATCGACATCATGGCGATTATCGCGTTGCATGCGCTCAAAAAGTATGGCTGCAACGGTTTCATCTTTAAACCGAACATCGCGCACAAGGGTTACTTTTTGCAGGGCGCCTTCATGAACTGTCACATCGACCGTGACACTAAATCGTTGATTCACATAATGGCCACGGTATGTGCCATTCTCAATTGTTTCTAGTTCAATTAGGGTGAGTGTCTCATTTTGCACCGTATCCATCGCATAAGTCAAATAGCGCAACATACCTAAACTACCCCCGATGACAAGCACCGCAAACAGACTGATTGCCCATACAATTCTTCGCATACTTATCACACCCCGTCTTTAAACTCATTGTATCATGGACTAGGCTTCTCACACAATAAAGACGGCTGATGCCGTCTATTTTTCAAGGTACTTGCTTTCCCGTTTCAACGTAATTTGAGTCTGCTTACCTTCAGTGACGACATCAATGTTGTCGATTAACAGTCCAACAATTTCAAGTTCAGTCTTCGCATCAATGTCACCGAGCAGTTCCCAGCCATACGTTTCCACTTCAAGCTCTCGTTCACGACCGAGTTTATCTTGCATCTTATCTAATGTATCCGCTAACATGTCTTCCACCACTAAACGAATCACGCGTGTTTTACCTTCTAAAGTCGTGTCAAGTTGAAAGGTATGATGGCCATGAATCATAAGAAATAAACTTAACTCACGGATAATTTTCGTGACAATACGAATCTCTTGCTTACTCATGAGGGTTGCTCCTTTCCGTTATCCTTGCGGATAAACTCGAATATAGGGACTAAGATGGCCGCCACAAAACCGGCCGCAAAGCCATTATTATATAGATCAAATCCACCTTGGAAAACATACGTAAATGGCGTCAAGACAATGTGAACAAAGCCGGCAAAAATACCAAAGAGAATCCCAAAACGACCGGCAATGGGGGCAATGGCTGTCACAAATAACACGGCGATCGCCAAACCAACCGACGCTTCACCACGGACATGAAACATATAAAGATACCATAGCGACGCGCCCAACATCACAGGTATTGCGTTACGGGGATGTTTACCAAAGGCACCAAACCCCATCACGGTTAAAATGCCACCCATGACGGCACCATTAATCTGAATGCCTAATAAAACAATGGCGAGTACCGATATAAAGCCCATAACACCAACATTTACCATCGCAATATCGCGACCATGATCGCGAATGTAATCACTGACAAGTCGACCTGTAGTAGCCATCAGCTTCGGATATTTTTTTAAAACACCTTGATCATTAAGAAACCCACTGATGATAAAAATAGTTGACAAGATAATCGTTAGAATGAGCAGTTCGGTATGGAAAGCTTCACTCGTTGTAGAATCAAAAATGAACAAATTAAACTGAAACAA
>SKGI01000118.1 GCA_007117555.1 Candidatus Izemoplasma sp.
ATTTTAAGCAAGCGCTCCTTAACGAACCAAACTCAGCCAGTTTGAAACAGTTTCGCAATACGCATGGCTTTGTAGAAATCATCACGCATGATCCTTACATAAAAACCGATATAGATACCGCCGAAGACTTTGAACAAGTTCTTGGCGCGATACGAAAGGATGATAACTTTTGATGCACGTTGAAGCTTATCACAAGGTCTCAACACTGGAAGAAGCTTACGAGCTCCTTCAAACGCATGATTCGGCTGTATTACTCGGCGGAGGTGCTTGGATTCGGACGGGTTCTAAGCCGATCGAACATCTTATTGATCTAAAAGAACTCGGTCTTAACACAATTACTGAAACCGATCAATCCATTATAATCGGTGCAATGGTATCGCTTCGAGACATGGAAACACATCAAGGTATCAAGCAACTTGGTGGTGGCTTTTTAAGTGAGGCTTTATCGCAAATTTTAGGTGTTGCTTTTCGCAACACAGCCACAATTGGTGGTAGTGTGATGGGAAAATATTCTTTTTCAGATGTGTTAACCCCACTGTTAGTGTTGGACGTATCGTTGCACTTCTATCATGCTAAAACGATGTCTTTAGCTTCTTTTTTATCGCAGCGGGGACGGTTTAGAGATATTCTTACGGCCATATCGATTGACAAAACACCTTGTAAAGCGATGTTTAAAAAGGTGTCCAATACGACATTAGATTTTTCGATTGTCAACGTGGCAGTTTCTTTAGTGAAAGGACGTCATAAGATTGCCGTGGGCGCACGTCCAAGTATTGCCGTGTTAGCGGAATCGGTCATGCGCTGGCTTGACACGATCGAAAAACCGAGTGAAATGATACTTGAAGAAGCAGGCGAAAGGGTGGTGGCGGATATTAAACTCGGTTCAAACCAACGGGCTAAAGAAGCTTACCGCCAACAACTGGTCAAAACATATGTCACACGTGGTTTGAAAGAGGTGCACGGCTTATGAAAATCACCTTTATGCTTAATGACCGAAAAGTAACATGGGACGCCCTACCAGGCGAATCATTGCTAGACTTTTTACGTCGTCATCATGTGGTCAGTGTCAAAAAAGGCTGTGATGGCTCAACATGCGGTGTGTGTACAGTGTTGATGAATCATAAACCTGTGTTAGCTTGTACGGTTTTAGCCATGCGATGTACTGGCGAACACATTCATACCGTCGAGGGACTTGCGGATGAAGTGGAAAAAATAAGTGAAGCATTCGGCATTGAAGGGGCCGATCAGTGTGGTTTTTGCAATCCTGGAATCGCTTTATCGCTTTATGCTTTAAAGCGAGAAAATTCTAATGCTGAAGCATCAGAGATACGTCAATATCTTGAGGGCCATTTATGCCGCTGTTCAGGCTATCAAGCCCAAGTCAAGGCAGCCTTACGATATATCGGAGGGGGTCAGTCATGAAAGTTGTCAATCAATATGTGCCATCTGTGGATGGGAAAGGCATTATGCTCGGGCGCCCCGCATTTACCGATGATCTTGCGGAACCTAATTCGTTGATTGTTAAAGTGCTTAGAAGCCCCCACGCCTTTGCGAAAATCAAGGGAATCGATACTAAAGCGGCTGAAGCACTTGAAGGTGTCGAACTCGTGTTGACACATAAAAATGTCCCGCAAAAGGCGTTCACGCGAGCGGGACAAGGGTATCCAGAACCTTCTCCACACGATAAATTTATTCTAGACCGATACGTGCGCTATGTTGGCGATGAAGTCGCCGCTGTGGCTGCTGTCGATGAAAAAACAGCTGAAGAAGCTTTGCGACTCATTGAAGTTGACTATGAGGTGCTCGAACCCGTTCTCGATTTAGAAACGGCGATTGATCACAGCTCTGTCATTCATCCAGAAGAAGGCATTCGTGAAATGTTTCCAATTGGCTTTGAGCCGAAACGGAATATTGCCGCATCTTATGCGATGCATGTCGGCGATGTTGATGAGACGCTTAAGTCTTGTGATCAGGTTGTCCGTGAGACATTTTACACACAAGCACAAGCGCATGCGATGATGGAACCGCACACCGTGAACGCACGTATGGATTATCAAAACAGATTGTTGATTTACAGTTCAACGCAAACACCTTTTCATGTGCGACGGATTTTATCGCAAGCGCTGGATGTTCCAATCAGTCGTATTCGTGTCATCAAACCTCGTGTAGGCGGTGGCTTTGGTGGGAAACAAGCGCTGCATGGAGAAATGCTCGTTGCCCTGACAACGTTGCGTACGCGCAAACCGGCTAAAATGGTGTTCTCACGTCAAGAAGTCTTTGAGTCTTCTTACTCGCGTCATCCTATGCGGATTGACATCGCTTTAGGTGCGATGAAAGATGGCACACTTAAAGCGATGGACTGTAAAATCCTCTCAGATACTGGTGCCTATGGCGAACATGCACTGACAGTTTTTATGGTCGCAGGGTCTAAAGTGTTGCCACTTTATAATAAAGTTGATGCCGTACGTTTTGGCGGTCAAGTTGTTTACACGAATAAAACCCCCGCAGGAGCCTATCGTGGCTATGGGGCGATACAAGGTAACTTTGCCTTAGAATCGGCTATTGACATGTTATGTGAGCAACTTGAGATTGATCCGATTCAGTTTAGACAAAAAAATATGATTGCCGAAGGTGAATCAAGCCCAATTTTTGAAATTATGGGCGAAGGCACCGAAGGTACGGCCATGACCATGGAAACATGTAAACTTGATACGTGCGTGCAGCGTGGTTTAGAGTTGATTGATTGGCATAATAAGTATCCAAGACGTATTTTACCAAATGGTCGAATAAAATCAGTTGGCATGGCCATCGCCATGCAAGGCAGTGGTATTCCTTATATCGATATGGGTGCCGCAACAATCAAGTTAAATGACGACGGGTTTTACAACTTAATGGTTGGAGCAACCGATATTGGTCAAGGCAGTGATACGATTTTGACACAAATCGCCGCAGAAGTGTTGATGACTACGGTTGATCGCGTCATTGTGTACTCGTCCGATTCGGATCTTACGCCATTTGATACAGGGGCTTATGCATCGAGTACAACTTATGTTTCGGGCAATGCCGTTTTAGCCACAGCAGAGAAAATGAAACTGATGTTATTAGAAGAGGCGGCTAAAGCTTTAGGTTGTGCGCGCGAATCTGTTCGATTCGATGGACAAGTGTTCACAACTGATAGTGAAGAAACGATTACATTATCGCAACTATCTAATCGGCTTTACTATAACGAAGACCAACAACAGTTGACCGCAACCGCAAGTTATGTCGGTACGAAGTCACCCCCACCTTTTATGGCAGGGCTCATTGAAATCGATCTCGACCCTGAAACTGGAGAGTTTGATATTGTCGATTATGTCAGTGTTGTCGACTGTGGCACGGCCATTAATCCTAAACTGGCGATCGGACAAATCGAAGGCGGAATCGTTCAAGGGTTAGGGATGGCGCATTTTGAAGATGTGAAATATACCAAACAAGGTCGATTAATTACAAATGATTTTCTCACCTATAAAATACCGACACAACAATCCGTCAAAAATTTACAAACAGAAATTGTGCACAGCTATGAAGCAAGTGGCCCTTTTGGGGCAAAATCAGTTGGCGAGATTGGGATTGATACACCCCCCGCAGCACTTGCAAATGCGGTGTATCATGCAACAGGTGTTCGCATTACATCATTACCGATTACAGCAGAAAAAAGAATGGCAGGTATAACTGCAAAAAAAGGAGAACAACAATCATGAAAAAAGCATATCGTTGGACCGATGTCCTCTTCATCGGTGGAGTTTGGGGCATCCTTGAAGCAACATTAGGTTATGCACTACAGTTTTTGCCGGCTTGGATCTCAGGCAGTGTCATGTTCCCCATTGGGGCGACATTACTCATGTTGGCATATCGGCGCCATGGTTCGAGCCGAATGCTTGTCTATGTGGGGATAGTTGCTGCCGCAATCAAAGCGATTAATTTGTTCATGCCTGGCTTACCACCTGTAAGAACGTACAACCCGATGATTGCCATTATGATGCAAACCATTCTCGTAGCGGTCGTGTTGCCACGCATTGAAAAAAGACCCATCGTCGCAAATGCTTTAGCACTCGTTGGTATTAGTGTCGGTTGGCGGGTGTTGTTTTTGCTGAACAACAGTTTGAATGTGATGTTGACCGATAACCCAATTGCTTTTGTGATGAGCTGGAACAACCTCATCGAGTTTGCATTAGTTCTGGGTATGATTGGCGCTGTTTTTACCATCATACTATTTGAGGCTGCCAAACGTGTAGACTTGAAATTGCTTAAAGTACCTCGATTTAACCCAGCAGCGGCGCTTGCTATGGTTACATTAGCGCTTCTATTAACTTGGTTTTTGTAAGTTTGCGTGTGAAAGGATTTTAAAATGGATGCACTGTTTGAAAAAATCCACCATGCCCGTCTAGAAGGTCGGGACATGGTGTTGGTGACTGCCATCGAAAAAGAAGGCGAAGGCCCAGTTGAAGTAGGCAAGAAAATGCTTGTCTTTGAAGATGGTACGTCGTTTGGTACAGTCGGGGGTGGGGCATTAGAATTATTCGCCCAAAAAAAAGCTAAAAGTTTATTCAATTCAAGACAGCCATTAACAGAAAAATATGTTTTAGAACAAGGGAAAATAGTTGACAATGCAAAAACACTGCCGATGATTTGTGGTGGATCAGTGACGTTTTTTTATGATTTTATTGGCGTGAAAAATCATGTCCATCTTTTTGGTGCAGGACATGTTGGACAAGCACTGGCTAAAGTGTTGAAGCCGCTGAATTTTCACATTACAGTGATCGACGATCGTCCTAATGTACTTGAGACCTTTACTGAAGCCAATCAAAAAGTACTGGGGCCTTTTGTTGAACACATCGATAAAGGTGGGATTAAAGCGGGCCATTATGTCATCGTGTGTACACCGTCACACCGCTACGATTATCATGTTTTGAATCGTTTACTTGAAAGTAAGATCGCCGTTGGATATATGGGTATGTTATGTTCACCCTCAAAGCTTCGAGACTATTTAGACAAAACGCACGAAACATTCGGCTCGGATGTCGATTTAAGTGGGTTTTATTCACCGATTGGTCTTGATCTTGGTGGTGGTTCACCTGAAGAAATTGCCATCTCGATTGCAGCGGAATTGTTGGCCGTTCATCACGGCAAGACAACGGTCCGACACATGCGGGAACTGTTAGATGCTGACGATCGTTACTGGTAGTCAAAATAGCGGAAAAACAACCGCATTAAGACGCCATTTTGAGAAGTGCCAACAAGGCGATGGCTTTATTGCCGTGAAGCATTTTGATGGGTCACAAATTATCGGCTTTTCAGCACGTCGTCTTACGACAAGTGAAATGAGACGATTAGCGGTTCATGATTGTGTGAATCAGGACATGCTTGATGCGGGGTGCAAAATAGGTCCCTATACATTCAGTCAAGCGACATTAACTTGGATTGATAAGACTATCATAAATCTTATCGCTCAAAAGACGCAGCCACTCTATCTCGATGAAATTGGCAGACTTGAAATGCGGGGTGAAGGTTTAAATAATGCATTTCAATCGATTTTACACAGTGGACTGGATGCAATTATCAGTGTGCGGACTGATCTATTAGATGCGGTGCTTAAACACTACGATATTCA
>SKGI01000013.1 GCA_007117555.1 Candidatus Izemoplasma sp.
AATTTTTGACGGTGGAAAAATAGTTCTCGAACATCTGCTTGCGGTGTTTCATCATCAACATCAAGCAAAATACCAAGCCGATACCGTTTTTCATCTGTATTATAAACGGCTAGATCAATCGTATGCCCGCCGATGCCAACATCGGTCTCTACGGTTAACTTTTCACGTTCAAGCCGGGTTTTTATTGTAGCTTGTAACGGTAGCGTGTGGACTTGATTTCTACGCATCTCAGGTTCTGATAACTGTGTGAGTATGTTTTGAGCAGTGTCACGGTCACCTTCTGACACGGCGTGACAATACCGCATGTATGTTTTGAGCAGTTTAGGTCCTTCACTTTTTAAGTCTTCAACATGAAACTCACTTGGTAACATCGATGTGACAAGATGAATTTTCTTCTTCGCACGAGAAATGGCAACGTTAAGACGGTTTTGGCCTCCTTCGGCATTCAACCAACCAAACTGACGTAAGAACCGTCCGTCACGGTTTCGCGCATAGGCGGTGGAGAAGATAATAATGTCACGTTCATCTCCTTGGACATTTTCAATATTTTTGACGAACAAACTTCGATCTTCGCCTTCTTCATAACGATGCAGCTCCGCTTGTAATTTACGGCTCATGCTTGCCTTTGAAAACAAGGCTTCATCTAGTAAGTCTTCCACAAGATCACGTTGGTTAACATTAAAGGTGATGACGCCGATGGTTTCAGCATTTTTCCGTGTCCTTAAAATTTTCTTAACGAGTTCAACCACTTTTTCGGCTTCGGCTTTATTGGCGCGATTCTCAAAACGCCCTTCAGGTACAACATGCATTTCGATGGGCGGTTTTTTAGGCTTATCGATGTTTGGTGAGACGATGAGCTTCCCTTCGTAAAACGCGTGATTTGAAAAGGCAATCAGTTCTTCATACGAAGCACGGTAATGATAGTTGAGCAACGTCTCTTGATACTTGTAGCGTGCTAAATCGAGTAAGCTTTGAGCATCGAGCGATATATCAGGATCTTCGGCTTCATCTAATGCATCGAGCACATCAAAGCGACCTTGTCCTAAACTTGAAGGACGCAATTGTTTTGTGTCACCCGCGATGACAACTTTATTGGCACGATAAATGGTTGGGATGGCTTTTTCAACATACATTTGGCTTGCTTCATCAAAGATGACTAAATCAAACATGGCATACTTAAGTGGTAAAACTTCAGAAACAACTTCTGGTGTCATCATCCAAACTTTGATGTTTGCTAACATTTCTAACTGATACGTATCGATAAACCGCGCAACAGACCATTTTCGTTGGGCTTCAAGTCGACGTTTAATATCCATAATTCGGCGACTATTTGATAAATCTAAGGCATGACGGTAAAGGGTCATTTCGAGTGACTCGTGACAAAGCTGTTGTTTTGCGTCTCGGTTAGTTTCTAAAGAATCCATCACATCCGAATAAAGTGTCATCGTTTTCACATGGGCATGATTTAATCCTTCAAATCGCTCAATATAACCAGTGTAGACCGCATCAAAAATACGCGTTTGATGTTTGAATACTGAGTCAAGATCTGCAAGCGGCGGTTTTTCTAGTAGTTCAAGGTAACGTTTCTCGACTTGATTCAATCCGTTAAGAAACGCATCAATGTCTTCGAAATGACGGGCAGACGATTGAATATATTTTAGCAATGCTGGTGTTTCATGGAGCGCTTTCAACAAAGTTTTTTGGTCGCTTTGTCGTTCAAATAAAATTTCAAGCTGACCTTGATGCGCTTTTATAAATTGCTTTTTTAAACGGCGCTTCTTGATTGATCCCGCTGTTTCATAGGCATCTAAATGTTCTGTCACTTTTTTATAAAAAGCTGTCCGTCTCATTTTTTCTGAACGGGTCAAATGACGTTTGAAACGATCTAAACAAGGTAACGCCTGCTTCATGGCGCGGTACGTTAGGACATGTTTTAGTAAGGTTGGCTGGTTAAACGTCGCTTCAAGCTTTTCAAGTGTCTTAAATGCGAGCGGTTTGAATGTCTTGTAAAAAAGATCATGTAAGGCCTCAGGGCTTAAAGAAGATGGCCATTGCTCAACTTGTTTTGTCGATAAATATCGGTGATACAGTGACGCGGTTGGCTTATCGATAATAAGCGGGGTATAAAAATGGGTATGCATCGCCTTGAGTTTTTCGAGATTTCTTTCAATGTTTGTATTGAAATGCGTCAAATCATTTGTCACGGTTCGACTTGGGGGAATGAGATCGATTAATTTAACAACTTGGGTGTAAAAGGCTTGCTTATCTTGTGCGTCATCAAGAAACATCGTATAGCGCGCAGCATGCCCGAGTCTCGATCGAATGACATCGAGGGCCGCCTTCTTTTCAGAGACAACTAGCACATTTTGACCTCGAGAGACTTGATCGGCAATGAGACTTGTAATGGTTTGCGATTTACCTGTACCTGGCGGTCCCCAAATGACCAATTGTTCGTGGTGCTTCAAAAGATCGATCACCCGTTCTTGTGAATAATTTAAGTCATTGATATAAGTCAGTGATTTTTCTGAAAAACGCGACTGCTTCTGATGCATAAACGGCGTGCTGTGGCGATAGTCATGGACAGCATAAGGTGAGGCAAGCAGTGTTTCAAGTAAGTCATTATATTTCTTCTTTTTAATAATGCTTGTCAAATCTTCTTGTACTTTTGAAGCGTGCGTAGGGTATTTCCCTAACACACAATATGCTTTAAGTTTTAAATCGCCTTTACGCGTCTTTTTAAAGTCTTGCAATGTGGTTGTTTTGAACGGTTCAAACGCTTCTTTATTGGTTGATATACTTTCAAAATGGATGTGATGCGCGCCATAAAAAGCATGCAAAGATTGATTCAAATTCTCAACGGTAAACGGTTCAATACTCGGAAGTTCACCTATCTCAGAGAAATGGGAAAACTTATTGTTAGTTAAGATCAGATCACGGTTAAAAAGCGTATCTTTTTCTATATCGAAACGCAATACAAAATCCAATCCTTTTCTTTCGAGTGAGACGGGTAAGTATAGAAGTGGCGCTTTCACTTCAAAAGCCTCCCCTTGAAGTTTACCTTCGATGAACGGATAGGCTATGAAAAGATCATAATTACCTTTTTCTCTCGCATCCCGATTAATCTCTCGGTAAAGCGTCGTCAGTTTACGGTGAAAGTGCTCTTCATCTTGAGTTTGATCGCGTCGGACGTGTGTTAATCTCAATGTCTTTCGCTGTTTCGTGAACATAAAACTATGTAGATCATCAAGGATATGATCCACACACAAATCGACCCCAAGACGTTGTGGCAACTTCCCGACATGTAAGTTACGATTACGCTTTGATAAATTACTGAGACGATCTTTGTAATTATGTAATATTTTTTGTGAACTCTTTGAGACAGATACTTCATGTACTTGCGTTTGCCGATGCGCATAAAGCACGGCTAAAAAAGCATGACTATACTGATCGATAAACGCAGCATCAAGCCCTTGTATCCCATGAAAATCTGCGGGTTTTAACGGTCGACTTTGCGCCATATCGCGCAAGGCATGATCATCACATATGACTGGGGTATCCCCTGTCGATTGACGCGCTGCTTCTCGCAGTGTATCACGTAGTTCGGATAATGCTTCAAGTACAGGATCACGGCGCATAGGCATAGATCTCACGTCTTTCTAAAAAATGTCCAACCAACGGGTTGATTGACCTATCAATAGTCTACCACACATTCGCTATCTCAGTATGAAAAAACCGTGAACAAGCGTATGGTCTTTTTCAAGTTTCCGCCTCTGTACATAAAAAAACCGCCAAACAGGCGGTCAGTGTATTAAAGTCAATCGACTTGAAGGCGCTTTAAAGCTTCAATGGCTTTGACATGATTGTATTGTGCGGCACGCTGATAATAAGTAATGGCTTTTTGTAGCACAAGATAGTCGCCACCTTCTTCATAATGCTGAGCCAGGCGGTACCACGCTTCAGAAACCCCTTCATCTGCTAACGTTTCAAGTGTCTTTAACGCTTCAGTGCAATCACCTTGGCTTCGTTTCGCAAGAATCATGTAAGCGAGATTGCACTGTGCTTCAACATTTTCTTGTGCGGCCGCTTTTTTTAACCACCTAACAGCACGACGATCATCGCGCTCGATACCTGTTCCCTCAGCGTATAAAACACCTAAGTTGTTTTGGGCCCGCGCTAAACCTTGCTCGGCCGCTTGTTTAGCCCAGTAAACAGCTTGGATCATATCTTTTTTAACCCCATCGCCACGCGCGTAGAAGAGCCCTAAATCATTTTGCGCTTCAGCATGGCCTTGTTCAGCCGCGCGAAGATAATAGGCTTGCGCTTTTTGCGCATCGCGCACAATACCTTCACCGCGATCATATAGTCTACCTAGACGGTATTGAGCTACTGGATTTCCAGACGCCGCAGCTTTTTGGTACCAACGCATGCTTTCATCAACTTCTGCACCTGTTTCATACAGTTCAGCCAATTTAACTTCCGCATCAAGGTCTTCATGTTGAGCAGCCGCTGTAAACCATTTTTTTGCGGTCGCACGCGCTTTTTCACCCGTTTGTGCAGCATAGATTTCGCCCAAAGCTTTTTGCGCCTTAATATGACCTTGATCGGCGGCTAATGTATGCCAACGGACACTGCTTTCAAGTTGATTTCCGTCCATATCATAGGCTTGTGCGATTAAATATTGCGCTTCCGCATGACCCCCATCCGCAATATCATTTAACAAAGATTTAACACGTCTAACACGCTTCTTATCGCCACTTTCAAGATCGAGTTTGGCCAATCTAATTTTCGCCAGTTCATGATTGGCATCCGCTGCTTTTTCTAACCAAGCTGCCGAAGTTGAAGCATGTTTCTCAGCCACATCCGCAAGCAGTGCCCCAAGACGATACTGTGCATCGGTATGGCCCTGTGAGGCGGCCTGTTCAAACCACTTAATCGCTTGACGCTGGTAACGGGATGTACCACCTTGTTTAAGCATAATCAGCCCAAGACGATAAGCCGCTTCTAAATGTCCTTTTTTGGCGGCTTGCGTATACGCTTCAATCGCTTTACGTTTTGTAGCTGTTTGTTTTGTGAGACTTTCATAGATGCGACCACACGCAAACAAAGCGTCTCGGTGACCTGTTAGAGCTGCTTTTTGATACCAAGAGAGTGCTTCCTGAATCGAATCTTCACCTTGATTATATTCTTCAGCAAGATTTGCAAGATGGAGCATCGCTTCGAGGTCACCTTGTTTGGCCGCTTGCGTAAAATACTGCTTAGCGGCTCGGAGGTCGACAGCAGTTCCCACGCCGTAAAGACACATTCTTCCTAAACGGACAAACACATAATTATCTTGATAGTGCGCTGCTTTAGAAAACCACTCAAAAGCCGCCTCAGGTTGAGAAACAGTGCCACGTCCTTTTAAGTAATTGAGGGCTAAAGCTACTTTAGCCGCGGCGTGATTTTGTTCAGCAGCTGCCTTAAACCAAATAAAGGCACGTTTATGATCAACCGGTGTCCCTTCACCTTTTTCAAACATTAAAGCGACATTATATTGTGCAACCACATGGCCTTGTTCGGCTGCTTTTTGAAACCAATACAAGGCTTGCGGATAATCGACCTCTGTCCCTTCTCCTTGATGGAACCGATACGCA
>SKGI01000088.1 GCA_007117555.1 Candidatus Izemoplasma sp.
GCCCGTTTACCGTCTTTACCGTTTTTGACAGCTTTTTCAATAAACCGGCTCCGTTCAGCTTGTAAGATGGTCTCACTTTTTTTACTGACCGCGCGCCGCAATAAATCGGCTTCATTGAGCGTATACCCGGCAAACTCAGACGCAATCGCCATAATTTGTTCTTGATACAGCAAAATTCCTTCTGTTTTTGCAAGAATGTGTTTAATCTCTTTAGGCATGTCATAACGGGTGTCTTGTTTGTGTCGGCGCGCCAAATAAGTCTTAATGCTTTGCATCGGACCGGGCCGGTAAAGTGCAAGCACCACCGCAATATCATCAAAAGACTTAATTTGCATATCACGAATCAGTTGACGCATCCCGGCAGACTCAAGTTGAAATAAGCCCGTCGTAGACCCTTCACGAAGTAACTTAAAAGTTTTCGCATCATCGAGTGGCAACGCATATAAATTCAAGTCTTTACCTTCACTTTGACGCACATAGACGAGAATGTCTTCGATCATCGTCAAATTACGCAAACCAAGGAAATCCATCTTTAACAAACCCATCGCTTCAAGATCTTCCATCGCATATTGGGTTTGATGGTGGTCATTCAGCCCTGCTTGAATGGCGGTATATTCAGTAATTGGTTCATGGGTGATGATGACACCTGCCGCATGGGTTGATACATGTTTAGGCAACCCTTCAATCCGGCTGGCCACTTCAAGCCATCGGGCAATGTTTGGGTCTTGCTCGATGCGATTGCGCACTTCTTGATCACTAGCTATCATTTCTGTGACTGTCTCATACTGATCTAACCGCTTAGCAATTTCAGAGACGCGACCACTTTCAATTCCAAACACTCTAGCTGTATCTCTTAAAGCACTTTTCTTTTGAAAAGTTCCAAAGGTACATATTTGACTGACATGTGCTTCACCAAACCGTTGCCGGGCATAGTCAATGACCCGGTCACGGGCGTGATCGGGAAAATCGATGTCGATATCTGGCATCGTCGCTCTGGCATCATTTAAAAAACGCTCGAACAATAACTCAAACTCAAGCGGATCGGCATACGTAATGCCAAGCGCATACGCCACAAGACTACCAGGCGCTGAGCCCCTTCCTGGGCCGACGAGTATCGATTCACTTCGAGCCCATTTGATGATGTCCCAGACCATCAAAAAATAGTCGTCATAACCGAGACGATGGATCGTATCGAGTTCCATCTTAAGGCGTGCATCATACGGCGTTTGATCGACTTGACGCGTTGCAAGTCGTTTCGATAAGCCTTTTTTAGCGAGCGCTTCAAGATACGCTTTAGCCGTCACGCCTTTAGGGGTTGGGTAAGTGGGCAGTTTCGGTTTCGGTAAATCAAGCGTAAACGTATGCGCGGCAATGAAATCCGCTACGGCTTGACGTTCTGCCTCACTATAGTAATCAGGCCCAGTCCCTTTGAAGTGGGTCTCTACCGCTTCAAGTGGATCGGAATCGGTTTGGTTCATCACCAATCTGAGTGCTTTGCTTACGTCTTGATCTTCAGGATTAAACTGGGTGACATAATCGAGGGGTAGTTTCGGTAAACTGCATCCATATAAACAAGGAAAATCCGGATGCACACCAAGATAACAATCTTTAAAGCGGCTCTTAAACGTGTCCATGATCGCTTTAAACCCGTGTTCAGATGTCCGCTGTGTCGACAACTCACCGGTATGCATCAGTAAAATAAGCGTAGTGTCTGCGCCATACTTTTCATAAAGGTCAAGCGTTAAGACGGTGTTGTAACTTTGTAAACTTGAAAGTCTAAGTAAGTTTTGATAGCCTTCTGTCGATTTCGCATACACCAGTGTTTCAATCGGTGCCCCACTAAACAAACTTTCAAGCTTAAGCTGTAAACCAAGGAGCGGTGTCATGCCGGCTTCAGTCACTTTGCGATAAAACTGATACGCACCATGCATTTTCCGGTCTGTCAGGGCTAAAGCTTGACAGCCTTCAGCTTGTGCGCGCGCAATCAGCGGCTCAAGGTGAATGTTTGAACCGTTGAAACTATACGCCGTTTCGACATACAAACTCGCCGTAACCATCACAACACCTCCCAATCGAGTATGCTTTATTGTACCACGAAACACCCGCCACCTGACGGATAAAAACCGCCAAACCGTTTGTAAAAGAAAGCGTGCCCGTCTGAATCGGCACGCTTCAACTTATGATTTAAACTTCGTTCGATACACCCAAACACCACCGAGTATGGCCACGGTTGCGAGTAAACCAACTTCAACAACAAGCAACGTATTCCGCCAAAAGGTGCGTTCTTCAGGGGGCGCAAGAATCTCGAAATGATGGGTTTCTTCATACCCATTTTCACCATGCACACGCAGTGTATAAAGACCCGGTTCTTGCACAACATAACCCGGTTCAATATACCGATTATTCAAGTACCCAACACCCCGGAAATGAAGCGTTCTTGCGTCTTGGTATTGTTGCATATCATAAATCCCCTGTACATCCGCAGTCACCGTGAAATCAATCGTTTGATGATACCCATTCACCCCTTCAATTTCAAGACGGTGGTAGCCCGGTCTTTCAATGACAGTCCCGCTTATATAAATATCATGGTTTAAATACACTCTCCCTGCGGAAATATGTGCCGTGACGGGTGAATCAGTAATCTTACCATCATACACCCCCGTCACATCAGGATGTAACGTAAACGTATAAGATAGTGTGTCATAATCAATCGTATAGTGTCCCGGTGTCTCAACTAAAATTTCTCGTAAGTAGGCGGTATCATTTAACCAAGCCGTTTCCACAAACTGAATGTGCATCGACCCTGTATACTCGGTTTGATCAATCACCCCATACAACCGATCGCCTTGATAAACATTGAATGCGGCATCAATGGCCGTATGAAACGCACCATGATACCAATCACTCAAATAGACTCGGTCACCTTCAATATGACGTCTAATAATCCGTTCAGACACTTCGATCATCTGATAACTGCGGTAATCTTCCGCAAACGCGATGATATAATGGGTGGCCCATTCTGGTTGATCGCGTGTCTCGATGAGCACATCGAGTTGAAACATCGGCCGACCACTCACTTTAAAAGCGGCCGCAATTTCTTCAAGTGCGTCATAATCATATTCGGCAAGCAGCACTTTTTCAGCGTCTTGATTTAAGACAAGAATAAACGCATCATAATACGTCTCATGTCTGACATCATGAAAATAACCATACACAATGAGATAATCCCCATCATCCATGACACCATTTGCCGTGTAACGGCGTTCAGCATCGCCTAACACAAACAAAAATGATGGGTCTTCTTCGACCGTAATGTGCAAGGCCCCTCCAGTCACCCGTTCAATCTGAACGGTTTGATCCATTAAATCATACGTTGCTTGCGCGTCAACGCTTCTTGGTACACACACCATTAAACATCCGACTACACCTAACAAAAAAGCAAAGATTTTCATATCATACCTCCTCAGCTGTATGATACGCACGTCTTTGCTTTTTTCTTTTTATCGTTTAAGATTCGTCTAATTCATAGCGCACTTCAACACGAATGATGTCGTCTGTCTCTAAGAAAGGCGGCTGACTAAAATCAAACGGTTCATCGGTTTCATCTTCTAAATAAAAGCCTACAAACGTCCAACCTTCAATATGCGGCACGACTTCTGGTTCACTTGGTAAGTCATCTATCGTATACGGCAGATCACCTAATAAGAAACCAGCAAACGCTTCTTGCGGCACATTCGTAGAAAAATGAATCAAGTACTCACGCGGCGTAAACACCGCTTGCACTTCAACATGTTCATCGGGCATGCGGCTACGGTTAAAGACTTGCGTTTCTTGCGCCCAGTGGCTAAATAACCGGCCTGTCCGATTTGGCGCATCAGGATAATTAATGATTGCATCATACGCATAAGCGCCACTATAAACAAGCGACTCACCATCAAAAAACAAGATGTTATACGTGTTTAACGACCAACCCGCAAAAAGGGTCACACTTTCAGTGAGCCCCTCAGCACCCGAAAAAGCATCGCTTAAACCTTCATCACGATACCACCCTGTAAACGTATACCCACGTCGCGTGGGTGCTTGACTTAATGTAAACGGTGTCCCTTCCGCCACCACAAACGCGTCAACGGTCGAGCCCCCTTGACTGTCAAACGTAATCGTATGCCAGACGGTGTCATCTTGTGGGATCCGCCCACCCCGACCATCGCGGATGTCATCCGTACCGCCAAAAAGACCACACGCCGATAATACAAACATGAATAAAAACAAACTCAATCCAATCACTAAACGTTTCATAGTCATCACGCTCCTTATGCTTAAAGCGTAGCGAAAGCGCGCCACTTGAGCAAGTAAAAAGCACTGAATTCATCTTTTCAAATAAAAACCCCGCCAAAAAGGCGGGGCTCATAGCTTATCTAACGCTTATTTCGCTTCCATAAGACGGACCGTATCACGGGCAATCATTACTTCTTCATTTGTCGGTATCAACAACAACGCCACTTGAGAATCTGGCGCTGATAAATTCGTCTCAACACCACGGGCTTCGTTTTTATCTGGGTCAAGTTTCGCCCCAAGTGCTTGCAGTCGCTCGACAATCATCTCCCGTGTGTTCGGTGCATTTTCACCAACACCCGCCGTAAAGACAATCGCATCGACACCGCCCATCATCAAGTAGTACGCCCCGATATAATCGGCAATCATCTTCGACTGTTTTTGAATGGCGAGTAAACTCCGTTTATCGCCACGATAGGCCGCATCCCATAAGTCGCGTGAGTCACTCGACACGCGGCTAATACCAAGATAGCCTGAGTCTTTATTCAAATCATTAATGACTTGTTGGACGGTTTTATTTTCTTTTGTGGAAATGAACTCGACAATCGCCGGGTCAATGTCCCCACTGCGCGTACCCATCGAAATACCTGCGAGCGGTGTAAAGCCCATCGAGGTATCAACACTGATGCCACCATCTACAGCACATAAACTGGCACCGTTACCAATATGTAAGACGATGGTCTTGAGCGTGCTAACATCTTTTTCAAGCATCGCCGCTGCCCGTTGAGATACATACTTATGACTTGTGCCGTGGAACCCATATTTACGGACACGATATTTTTCATACCATTCAATCGGCGTTGAATACATAAACGCTTCTTCTTTCATCGTTTGATGGAAGGCCGTATCAAACACCGCAATTTGCGGTGCACTCGGCAACGCACTTTGAAAAGCGCGGATTCCAGTTAGATTGGCCGGATTGTGCAAAGGCGCAAGATCGCTCACTTCGTCAATCGCTTGAATGACATCGTCATCAATTAAGACAGAATCGCTAAACTTTTCTCCGCCATGCACGACACGGTGCCCCACACCGACAATCTCATCGACTGACGCTACAATTTGCAGCTCCACCAATTTCCGCAATAAGAGTTCAACGGCCACTTGATGGTCGGGGACTTCTAACGTTTCCGTATGTTTTTCACCATTCATTTTAATCGTAAAGACA
>SKGI01000130.1 GCA_007117555.1 Candidatus Izemoplasma sp.
AGCGAGGCATAACCTTTACTACAAGACTTCAGTTTATCGAAAAAATCATAGACTATTTCAAGTAATGGTAAATGATAGGTGAGTTGTACACGCGCATCACCAAGATACTGCATATCTTTGAATATTCCCCGTTTCCCTTGACAAAGCTCCATCACATTCCCAACAAACTCTTTCGGGGTCAAAAGCGTCGCAGCCACATACGGCTCTTCAATACGGTCAATATGTTGCACTTCAGGGAGATTAACTGGGTTATCGATGGCTATTTTTTCACCGTTTTCGAAATACACATGATAAATTACACTCGGCGCCGTCGCAATAAGCGGAATATCAAATTCACGATCAATGCGCGCTTGAATTATTTCCATATGTAACATACCTAAGAAACCAATCCGAAAGCCAAATCCCAGTGCTTGAGATGTTTCGGGTTCAAACAACAAACTGGCATCGTTCAATTTCAAACGTTCTAAAGCTTCTCTTAAATCATCATATTCGTTTGAATCAATCGGAAATAGACCACAAAACACCATCGGATTGAGCTTACGATAACCTGGCAACGGTTTTAGAGCACTGTTTTTTGCACTCGTAATGGTGTCCCCAACCCGGACATCTTCGACATTTTTAATGGCCGCAGTTAAATAGCCAACATCACCAGGTGCAAGATAATCCCGCTTCTCCTGTTTAGGTGTCGTCACACCCACTTCAAGCACTTCAAACGTTTTACCACTGGCCATCATTTTAATTCTTTCACCTTTAGTAACGGTTCCTTCAACGATCCGAATCGATGGCACAATACCACGGTATGGATCGTAAAACGAGTCGAAAATCAAGGCTTTTAAAGGGGCCTCAGCATCACCTGATGGTGCGGGAACCTTTTCAATCACTTGTTCAAGGATTTGCTCAATACCAATGCCTTCTTTTGCGCTCGCTAAGACCGCATCACTGGCGTCAAGTCCGATCACATCTTCAATGTCCTTGCGCACTTTAGGAATATCCGCACTCGGTAAATCTATTTTGTTAATGACAGGTAAAATCTCAAGATCATTGTCAATGGCTAAATACACGTTCGCTAATGTTTGTGCTTCGATGCCTTGGGCAGCATCGACGACTAAAAGCGCGCCTTCACAAGCCGCAAGACTTCGAGAAACCTCATACGTAAAATCAACATGTCCAGGGGTGTCAATCAGGTGGAAAATATACACTTGACCGTCCGTATGTTCATATCTGATTTGTACCGCATTTAACTTAATTGTAATACCTCGTTCACGCTCAAGATCCATTGAATCGAGTAGCTGTTCACGCATTTCTCGGGCGGTGATCGATTTGGTATGCTCAAGTATACGATCGGCTAAAGTACTTTTCCCATGATCGATGTGGGCGATTATAGAAAAGTTACGAATTCGGTTCTGGCGATCCCGTATCGCTTGATAATCCAACGTTTTTGACATGATGATCTTCCTTTCAAACGCTCTAATCATTGTACAATGATTCACAGTTTTTTTCAATTTAAATCATGTAAAAAGACGCCTAGCAAGCGTCTTTTTTTGTCAGCATTCCTATAAGCCATGTTCTGTACCGTTTCCGGCGACAGCCATTTATCTACGACTTAACGTCGCCCCTTCGCGAGTTCGTTTCCTCTTGAAAGGTGCCCCTACCAAAATTTGGGTTTCTAGCTTGCGGGGTTTACCCGTTCCACCTTGTCTGTTTCTAGACAAGCTCGTCTCTGTGGCACTTTTAAAGGGCGTAACACCATTTGACAGGTGCGTACCCAGCCGTCACCTCAATTGAGGTGCATAGCGTTATGGTTTCCGCTATCACAATCACTACAGGCCTCACAGCCTGTGCTAGCATGGACTTTCCTAACACACATCGGTTCGTGCGCTCGACTGTCCGGAATGTCTGACAGTTTAATTATATCATGTTAATTGTCTTTACGTCTAGGTGGGCGACGCGGCGGTCGGTTTGAACTACCCGAGCCACTGCGCTCTTTTTGTGGTGGTAAGTTATCGGGTTTTGGGATGACTGCTGCATGCGATAAGTCAATGCGGCCGCGATCATCAATGCCGATCACTTTCACTTTGATACGATCGTAAAGTTTGACGACGTCTTCGACGCGGTTGACCCGCTGATGGGCGAGTTTAGAAATATGACATAGTCCATCGGTACCAGGCCATAACTCTACGAAACAACCAAACTTCTCAATCCGGACGACTTTACCGTCATATACTTCACCAATTTCGGCAACTTTAACAATTTCTTCGATGCGCTTAACAGCTTTATCAATCGGCGGTAAATCCGTATGCATAACGGTGACACGACCATCTTGTTCAATATCGATTTTAACATCGTCACATTCTTCAATGATCTTGGCGATGATTTTTCCACCTGGACCAATGACATCGCGAATCTTGTCAGGATCGATGAAAAGAATCTTGACTTTCGGCGCATGCTTAGACACTTCTTTGCGTGGTTCAGGAATCGCAGAAAGCATGTTGTCAAGAATGGCTAAACGGCCTTTACGTGCTTGTTCAAGGGCCGTTTGTAAAATATCTTTTGACAGCCCTTCAATCTTAATATCCATTTGAAGTGCGGTGATCCCTTTTTTCGACCCCGCCACTTTGAAATCCATGTCACCAAGATGGTCTTCAAGACCTTGAATATCGGATAAGACACGGTTGATGTCGCCCTCTTGAATGAGTCCCATCGCAATGCCTGCAACGGGGGCTTTAAGCGGCACCCCAGAAGCCATAAGGCTCATGCACGCAGCACAAATAGATGCTTGGCTTGTTGAACCATTACTTTCCAAAATCTCAGACACGACGCGGACAGTATAAGGGAAATCTTCTTCATTAGGCATGACCATAAGTAACGCCCGTTCACCCAATGCCCCATGGCCAATTTCACGGCGACCTGGCGGCCCATAACGGCCATTTTCCCCAACGCTGTAAGGTGGGAAATTATAATGCAACATGAACCGCTTATAATCTTCTTCACCAAGACCATCAATGATTTGATGTTCACCAAGTGCCCCAAGTGTAGTAATTGATAAAGCTTGCGTTTGACCGCGCGTAAACATCGCACTACCATGAGTTCGTTCAAACAAATCAACTTCTGACTTAAGTGCACGGATTTCATGAAGATCACGACCGTCAGGACGGATTTTTTCTTCGATAATCAAGCGTCTAACTTCTGATTTAACGATGTCATCCATCAAGTTGTGTGCTTGTTTAATTCGTTTTTCGCGACTTTCAGTATCTAACCCTTCTAGCTGCGGTTCAAGCCCTTCTTCAATGACTGCTTGGACCGCTTTGATAGCGATTTTGCGCTCTTCCCGGTCATGAATGCCCGCCGCTTGAATTAAGTTTTCTTTCGCATGGGTGTCAATAAATGACTGCAAGTCGGCATCGGGTGCTTCTGGTGAAAAAGTCATCTTCTCCTGACCACAAGCTGCGACGATCTCTTTTTGAAATTGAACGAGTTTCTTAATCCACTCATGACCAAACAAGATTGCATCAAGCATCTCTTCTTCAGGCACTTCATAGGCACCCGCTTCAACCATGTTGATCGCATCTTCGGTGCCTGCGACGATTAAATCAATATCCGATGATTCAAGTTCGTCTTCAGATGGATTGATGACTAACTCGCCATCGATTCGGCCAACAGTTACGCCCGCAATAGGTCCGCCAAATGGCATAGGACTAAGCGCCAATGTTAGACTACTACCAAACATAGCTGTCATCGAGGGTGAATCATCGGTTGAGGCACTTAATACGGTGTTGATGACTTGGACGTCATTTTTAAACCCATCTGGAAACAATGGTCGCAACGGCCGATCAATCAAGCGCGCAGTCAATGTTTCTTTTTCCGAAGGTCTACCTTCTCTTTTGAAAAACCCGCCGGGGATTTTTCCTGCTGCATACAGTTTTTCTGTATACATGACCATCAACGGGAAGAAGGGTAACGTGGATGGTTCCTTTGATGCTTGGGTCACTGACAAGACGGCTGTATCCGCATAGCGAATCAGCGCAGCTGCGGTAGCTTGTTTTGCGACACCGCCAATTTCAACGGTGAGTGTCTTGCCATTGAAGTCAAATGTGAAAATTTTGGCTTCACTCATTAGTTTTCTTCCTCTTCTCTTCTCTATATTTTCTACAATATATTATCATACCATAATTTTCCTCTTAAGTATAGAAAAAGCGAGAAATTCCCGCTTGATCTCCCTATGACTATTTTCTAAGAATCCCATGGCCACCATAAATCGGTCGAATATCATTAACCGTGATGACAACATCTTTTTGAAAAGACTTGATAACGTGAATTGTCTCATCAACACGTCGTCGCGGTACATGCAAAAACAACACTTCTTTGCGATCATCTCGGCCGTATGCATCCACAGCCGTTACGGCAAACCCCATCGTGCGCAACTCACTTGAAAGTGTCTTGCCATGTATCTTCTTCACGATGGCTTCGATTTTCACTGTTCCAAGCGCCATTTTTTTCTCCACGAGCGAACCCACATAATTACCGATCGCAAACGCGAATGCATAAACAACGACCTTAAACGGATCTTCGGTAATATCTGTAATCACCGTAGCAGCAACAATCACCCAAATAATTACTTCAAAAAAACCGATGACGGACCCTTTGAGTTTTTCACCCTTAGTGATTAAGACAATCCGAACAACAGCCATCGCGACTTCAATGAGTTTGACGGTAAAAATTAACACATACACCACAATAGGTGGTAACGCATTCAGCAACTCCGACACAACAGATTCTCCTTCATTATTGAATGCTCATGTATGCTTAGTAAATCACGAATCCTTTTCTCAATGGTTGAACAAGTTCTAAAGCAATAACACTTCGTCACTAAATAGACGCCTCTTCAATTTTTGATTTTTCTTCTTCGTTCAATTTCACTTTATCTTCATACTGTTCACGAATGTATAAAAAGGTGGTTTTTATTGTTCCAGTAATCGGAATGGCTAAAATGAGACCAACGACACCGAACAAGTAGCCAAAAAATACAAACGCACTCAAAACAAGTAATGGGTGAATCTTCGTTTCACGGCCCATAATAAGGGGCTGGGCAACATTGTTTTGAATCATTTGGCCAATGATATTTATAATTAAAATGGCAAGGGGCGCATACGACCCAAACATTAATGTCTCTGTCTCGGTTAGACTATAAAGAACAGGTAATATAATGGCGATAAAAGGCCCAACATACGGCACAATATCAAAAAACCCTAACATGAAGCCAAATAAGACACTGCGCTCTCGAAAACCAAGGATAAAAAAGACAATCGTGAAGGCGATGGCCATCACAAACATCGTGATAAAACGCCCGTTAAAATACTCTTCAACAACACGATTAGCACGTTTTGTTAGTTCAATCGTGTGCATCCGCCATTTTTTAGGAATGAAAATCATTAAACTAGAAAAGATGCGCTGACGGTCGTGTAATAAAAAGAATAG
>SKGI01000012.1 GCA_007117555.1 Candidatus Izemoplasma sp.
GATTGGTGCAGTTTTTGCACGTTCAGTCTCCAAATTTGTCGGAATCAGTTTATCGGCGCGATTATCGATGCTTGCTTTTCTAGCAACCCGATTACTCCAGTCAATAAACAAACCAATGATGGTAACGAGCAGCACTAATACTAATAGTAACCATATCATGATCAAGCACCTTACCTTTCTAAAAACCATTATAACAAAAACCAACGGCTTTTTCTACACCGAGTATGTGAACGTATGTAAGGCTGCTTTTTTTGTAACCTGCGCAAAACGGAACGCATGATAAAGGGTGTTTCTTGTTTGAATGTAAGGTGTACACTATACTGAACATAATCGAAGTACCTATTTATGAAAGAGGTGATTGTCGTGCTATCGCTTAAACATATTTGCAAGTTTTATAAGGATGACCATCACCGCATTGTTGCTTTAGATGATATTAATCTTTCTTTAGAAGCAGGCGAGTTTGTTGCTTTGTTAGGACCGTCTGGTTGTGGCAAAACAACCCTTTTAAATATTATCGGTGGTTTAGACAACTATTCGCAACATGATTTTTATGAGACAGGTAAGACTTTTCTCACCTTTAGGAAAAGCGAGTTAGCGATTTCGAATCAAGCAACGCGTAATTTTAGTGAAAAAGAATGGGATCAATATCGCAACAACCATATCGGTTTTGTTTTTCAACATTACAATCTCATTCCGCACTTAAGTGTTCTTGATAATGTCATGCTCGGTATGACGCTTTCAGGTATCGATAAAAACACCCGTAAAAAGCGGGCTGAAACAGTTTTGCGAAAAGTGAATTTATTCGATAAAGCCCATATGAAAAATGCACAACTTTCTAGCGGTCAACGCCAAAAAGTAGCGATTGCTAGAGCGTTGGTAAATGAGCCGGATATTTTGATTGCGGATGAACCCACGGGGGCACTTGACTCCGAGGCCGGCCATGAAATCATGCACTTATTACGAGAGATTGCCCAAGATAAACTTGTGATTATTGCAACGCATAACGAAGAACTTGCCCAAACATATGCGACACGCATTGTCAGGTTAAAAGATGGTCGAATTATTGAAGATAAGGTGCTCAAAGCCCATGTTCAAAAACCAGACCAAATGGCACATGGTTTTTCAAAGGTCTCTATGCCGTTTATAGAGGCGGTACGTTTAGCATTTAAAAATATGCGGTTGAAGTTGGCGCGTTCAATGCTTGCCATTCTTGCGGGGGCAATTGGTATTGCTGGGGTAGCACTAGTCTTAAGTATTGCCAGTGGTCTTGGTCGTGAGATTGAGCGGATTGAAGCCGAAACTTTGGCAGCGATGCCGATTGCAATCCATCGTTTTCCGACAACGCAAACGAATTTACCGTTGATTGATGGCCGTGATTTTAGTTACAATTTTGCCCCGTGGTTTGAACCCGTTACTGGGGGGGCTCGAAACCACACAAACTTAATTACTCAAGAATATGTCGACTACTTGAATGCGATGCCTGATGCGTGGCTCAATGGCATCTCGTACTTACACGGTGTCCGCATGCCTTTTGTTGCAATGGATACGGAACAAACTCGAGATAGCTTTACTGAAGACATACCTTTTCAACCCTTACAAAGTAGTCAAGTTTATTTAGAAAGTCAATTTTCACTTCAAGCAGGACGCTATCCTGAGGCGGATGATGAACTGGTTCTTATTGTAGATGCACTCAATCATATTGATGCGGGTATATTAGAGTTTCTTGGTGTTGAACAAGCGGGTACACGCTTCTTCTTTCGAGAGGTTTTAGACACTGAAGTCGACTTGTATTTTAATGATGGTCAACACATACAATACGATCCTATAGCGGGTACACTTGAACGTACCTTTGATGAAAACGCAGAAGATCAGCGCATGCGGATGACCGTCGTTGGTGTTCTTAAGGGTCGACCGAACAGTCTTGAAACGCGCACTTCAGGTATTTTTTATCTTGATACTTTAGAGCAGACGTTTATTGCGCAAAACCAAGATTCTGCCTTTTGTAATATACTCGCAGACATCGATTTAAGAGATGCGACACTTGAGCGCCGCACGGAAGTGCTTGAGTTGCGTCGTATGCATGGCTGTCAACCGTTGCCCATGGTCATTAATATTTACCCAAGATCGCTCGATATGAAACGGCAAGTAATCACGTACTTAAATGACTATAATGCGGGACGCGCTGAAGAAGAACGAATTCAGTACACTGACTTGTCAGCCGTTTTATCGAGTTTGCTTGGTACAATTAGCACAAACGTTACGACGGTTTTGTTTGCACTAGGTGTCGTTTCGGTATTGGTATCAGCCAGTTTGGTTGCCATGCTTGTTTATAATGGCTTAGTTGAACGTACTAAAGAAATCGGTATTTTACGCAGCTTAGGTGCCAGACGCCGAGATGTGGTGCGATTATTTAATGTTGAAGCCTTGCTGCTTGGTTTTCTTGCCGGGCTCGTCGGGGTGTTCATTGCGTATCTTCTCAGTTTGCCAATCAATCAAACGCTCAGTGATATACTCGTTGGCTTTGACCGTGTTGTCCGTTTAGATGGGCTTGTTATGATCGCTTTAGTCTTGCTAAGCATTATCGTGACCTTTATATCAGGACTGTTCCCGGCGCTTGCAGCTTCAAGACGCCATCCTGCCAATGCTTTACGTCATCAAGACTGAATCGTTATTACTCTCAAAATAAACCACCTTGAATCCTTTGCCGAATAAGGGGATTCAAGGTGGTTTTTAATAGGTGTTATGATTGATATTAACTTAGTCGTGTGGGGTGTAGCGTAGTCCGATACGGAACTGTTCAAGATTATGTTGCATCATTTCAAACAATGTCATGCCACGTTGATAGTCTGCATTAGGAATGTTTTCCATAGCATAAAGATAGAGGATTCCTGCCCCAGTTTCTTGTGCTATGGCTTGCGCGACATGCGGCAAAATCATTTTTTCTGAGAAAAGATGTTCAATATCAAATGCATTCATGGTGTCAATCATGTTCGCCAAGGCTTGCGGTGTCGGCTCAGCGTCGGTTGAGAAACCACGATAAGGATTGACATAGCCAAAGTTATAACGATGAATGAAATAACCTAAAACATTATGCCCGCCATACATGATAACTGATAGTTCTGCATGGTCGCGTAAATCAAGAAATTGATCATGAAGCGCATCGAGCTCATTTAAGTAGTTATGTGCGTTCATACGGATGGTGCTTTCATGTTCAGGCAGTAGTTCAATGAGTGCATCTCGTACTTCTAATGTCATAATCGCAAGATTGAGTGGATCCATCCAAATATGCGGATCGAAGGGGCCTTCATACTGTGAATCTTCTGTGACTGTAACAGTTAAAGTAGGGGTGGTGTAACGCGCTTCACCGCGATGGACCCATGAGAAGACAACGTGTGTTTGTCCGTTTTGTAAACCACGAATGTGGACATGATCGCCATGGTTGACAAGTTCCACGATCCCTTCTTCGGCACCGGGTGCAAGTGAGACAGTCAGAGCATTGACTTCACCTTCGCGATCGAGCTCACGCTCACGGCCATCGGCCGACATGATAAAGGCACCAATTGACAAATGTGCATCGACAGCCACACCTGGTAAACCACCATGCCAGTGATCACCGTGAACGTAAGCAATTTTTGCGCCATCATCTTGACGGTTTAGCAACTCAAATGCGCCAATTTCAGGTTGGTGGTCGTGTTCGCCAACGGTCACATTCATCACTGGAGTGGTGTAACGCACTTCACCGCGATGGACCCATGAGAAGACAACTTGTGTATGGCCGTCTTGCAAACCACGGATGTGGACATGATCGCCATGGTTGACAAGTTCCACAATCCCTTCTTCGGCACCGGGTGCAAGTGAGACAGTCAGAGCGTTGACTTCACCTTCGTGATCGAGCTCACGCTCACGGCCATCGGCCGAAACGATGTGCGCACCGAGTGAAAGGTGGCTATTAACATCGATGTTTGGCAGTGAACCATGCCAATGGTTTCCATGAACATAAGCGATTTTTGCGCCATCATCTTGACGGTTAAGCAGTTCAAATGTATCAATTTCGTGATCATGGTCGTGATCGTGATCATGGCCATGATTGTGATCATGATCATCAGGTACTGTGGTGCTTGCTTGGAACCCAATGAGATTAACATTACGGCTAAGGTCTAGAGTGCGTAGCCGACGGTTTTGCGTTGGACTAATTAAGTTATTCACCCAAGGTTCCATAGTGTCGCCTGTGTAAAGCAGTGAATCAGCGTCTAAGATTTCTACTACTTTTCTTGGTGTGGGCTCAAAAGTATGTGCATCAGCACCAGGTGGGAGTAAAAGTTCTAGATCAATCAAGTCACCTGCGAGTGCACGGGCGATATCATATTGTGGGAATAAGGTCGCTAGTACAACGGATTTTTCTCATTCTTGATCAACAGTACAAGCCGACGAACCGGCTATGAGAAATAAAGTCATGACAAGCATTAATAATTTTTTCATCAGTAAACCTCCTAATTTTTTTCACTCTACATTATACTTCATTATAAAGCAAATGCAAACCATTCGCATTAAAATGTTATAAAAAATAAACGCACCGTTTGGGCACGCTTAAATTTGTTTTATTCAAGAAGGTATTGACGAATTTTGTTGACGATTAGATCGACAGCTTTGTCATGGCGACGATCATTAGGGATAATCACATCTGCATGACGTTTGGTTGGCTTGATGTATTTGTGAAACATCGGTTTAACGGTTGCTTGATATTGCTCAATAATACTCTCAAGAGTTCGACCACGTTCATGCAAGTCGCGAAGCATCCGTCTAATAAACCGGGTGTCATCATCAAGCTCAACATATAAGCACATGTCAGCTAACGTACGAATCTCCGGCGGATCGAGAATCAGAATCCCCTCGACAATAATGATGCTTTTGGGTGAGACGGTTTCAGTGTGTGGGCTACGGTTATGATTCACAAAATCATACAGCGGTTTTTCAACCCGTTGCCCATTGAGTAGTTGATTTAAATGCTCAAGCAATAAAGCATTGTCTAATGATTTAGGATGATCGTAATTCATTTTGGCTCTTGTGGCTAAATCATAATCGCTTTGGTCATGGTAGTAATCATCATGGCGGATGATCAAGACATCCTCTAAGCCCGCTTTTTCAAGAATTTCTTCTACCACGGTGGTTTTGCCTGAAGCAGAGCCGCCAGCGACTAAAAATAAAAGTGGTTTACGCATGATAATCCTCCATTTCAAAACGGATCGCAA
>SKGI01000063.1 GCA_007117555.1 Candidatus Izemoplasma sp.
AATTTTGGCCATCGCGATGCGCTCTTGAACTAGATCAGAACCGGCCTCATACCCTTTGATTTCAATCGTATCAAAATAAGGGGGCAGTTCATCCGGATAACCAACATGAACCGTTAATGTGGAGAGTTTCTTAATGGCTTTTTCTTTCGTGTCTTCTTTAAGCCATGTGTTCGTTTCAATCCGCTCTTGATAGACGCGAATCATGTCATGGACCATCGTGCGGACATCTTCTTTTGCGACAGGTCCAAAGTACGTTTCACCATAATGAAGCCCCACGACTTGACCAAACGGATTATACGCTTGATAAAAGGCATATTTTGCTTGGCTTTGCGCTTCTTTAACACCGGATAATGCCCGTCTAAAGGCACCGCTTGCGCTGCGCAATTCATCGGTTAAATCGGCCGCGAACTTTAAGGCGTTTGAAACAATCATCCATGATTTAAGCGCTTTGAAATGATCGGCAGTTATAATCGTATCAAAGGCATGAATGAAATCTAAGTTGGTGACGATGAGCTGATCAACAGGGGCGTTGACAAGCGCTTCGGCTTGAGCGATTAAGTCAAAGTTTTTTGAGTAGTTTTGCACATCTTGTTTAGTGACTGGGTTATACATTTTAACATAATCGGCTTTTTCAACACTTGATTTTGTCACGGGGACGAGTAACGCATCAAAGGCGAGTGCCTCTTGAATTAACGTCTCGATGGCTTCAGGTGAAAAACCGTATAACGCTAACAGCTGTTTGGTGGTTTGTGTAAAAAGACCGAGCAGTTGTTGTTTCTTTTGTTCATCTTGATAGTAACTGGTGTCTGGTAAAAATAAGCTCGCCGCACTAAAATATAAGATTTGGTTTTGACTGTTCATAAAGTCTTGATTGACACGGAAACCAAATGGCAGTTCAATCGACGATAAGGCAAAGTCTTGATAGGCATCATAAAGATCTTGGAGCGATTCTAGCCCTTCAATCTTGTCTAAAATCACCTTAAAAGGTTCGGTGCCTAACGCTTCGCGCTTCATGAAGTCTTTCGTCATTTGATAGAGCTTAATGTACTTCTTAAGATTGTCATGTAAGTCACTTGGATCCTTTTCCCATTTGGCTGTCAAATCCATCAGTAACTTCTCGATGTCTAAATGCAATTCAAGAAAGGCAGACACAGCCGGCTGATCTCCAGGAATTTCTGCGCTTTCTAACCAAGCGCCATTGACCGCTTCATAAAAATTGTTTTTGATTTGGTCTTTATTCATATGCTTCATCACCTCGCAAGTAGTTTACCATTTTTAGCTTTATTTGCATAGATAGTGAGTATATTTCGCCATCAATGCGACCGTTTTAGAGCGCTTATAAAAAATCCTTATGATGAACTTTTACCCAATCAAAAACCCCCTAGGTTGACCTTAGGGGATTTATGCATAAAATAGCATGGATATTTCATAGTTAAATCTTACTCAACAATAAGTAACCAGTCGGCAGGATCTTCACGGTCGCCTTTTTGAATGCTTGTAAGGTGTTCATAAAGTTTTTGTGTGATCGGTCCTGCTTGATGGTTTGTCGGGAAGACATGCACTGTGTCTTGATAGGCAAGACTCCGAATCGGCGTGATGACAGCGGCCGTACCACACGCCCCCGCTTCAACAAGCCCGTCAAGTTGATCGATATAAATATCATCATGGACGACTGTGAGTCCTAACTGTTCTTTCGCAATAAACTGAAGCGATTGATTGGTAATACTTTTTAAAATAGAAGGAGACTCCGGGGTGATGTAATGATTGTCTTTAGTAATCGCAAAGAAGTTTGCGGCGCCAACTTCTTCTATTTTTGTATGCGTTAAGGGATCTAAAAATAAACTGTCATCAAAGCCTTTGGATTTGGCGATACTTTGTGCGTATAAACTCGCCGCATAATTTCCACCGATCTTATATTGCCCTGTCCCATGTGGGGCAACACGGTCAACTGTAGAGACCCACAAGTTAACCGGCTTAAAGGCGCCTTTAAATAAGTCACCAACAGGCGTTACAATCACACCGAAAAGATACTTTTTCGAAGGGACCGGTGCGAGCGTTGCACCAATACCTAGCATATAAGGACGAATGTAAAGCGCCCCGCCTGATTCATAGCTTGGTACATAATCTAAGTTTGCTTTAACCGTTTGATACACCGCCGACACAAAATCATCCACTTCAATTGTTGGCATGAGCAAATACGCACAAGAGCCTTGGAATCGTTTGGCATTTTCATACGGTCTAAAAATTTGGACGCGTCCATCACGACGTCTAAAAGCCTTCAGTCCTTCAAACGCCTCTTGACCGTAATGAAGGGCCGTCGCCATTGATGGTAAATGTAACTCATCCGCCTCAGTCAAGGTGCCTGTTTGCCAAGCGCCATCTTGATAGATTCGTACATAGTTCGCCGCAGTCTTTGTATATTCGAATGTTAAATAACCCATGATTACGCCTCCTATCATTAGCTCGATTATACCATGAAATGCGTTGACTGTGCATGAAAGCTTGTGGGTAATCCTTAGGTGATGGCTTAGGATTGACTTACTTATCTTTATGAGATTAAACTCTTCAATACTGTATTGAGGACAAGGTTTCTTAAAAAATTCCGTCTAAATCAAGCATTTTATGCCATAATGATTGTATACAAAAAGGAGGTTCGACATGAGAATAGTGCTGTCTATGACGTTACTGATGTGTTTCTTATTGATGATTGGGTGCCAAGCACCTTTAGAGCCATTTTATACAGATAATGAACCGATTGTCATCGAGATGAAACAGTCTAACTTGCGTATTTTGCAACTGACAGATGTCCACTTAACGTATGGCATCGATTATAATGACAGAGCAACTTATCGTGCCATTGAAACACTTGTTTTATCTGAAGATTGGGATTTAGTCGTCTTTACGGGTGATATGGTCATGAGCCCTTTAGCGAGTCCCTTATTTAATAGACTCGTCCGATTAATGGAATCGTTAGAAACACATTGGACTTTCATATTAGGCAATCACGACCGAGACTATCATTCTGCAGAGCAGCTCTTAAGTATCACACAAGAAACAACCTACTTACAGTTTAAAGTCGGTCCAGATTTTGAGGATGACAGTGCAGGTAATTTTAAAATCACGTTTACACAAAACGATGAACCTTTTTATCACTTGTACTTTTTAGATACGAAGTCTGAAACCGATCATCCTGAACGGACAAGTGACTATGATTTTTTAAGTGAAGCACAAGTGGCCTGGTATGAAGCATTCGTACAAGAAGATACCGTTGATCATCTTGTGTTTATGCATACACCTTTGATTCAGTTTGAACTTGTGGAAAATTATACTGGTCACTTTGGGGAACCTGTACATCCGCAAGGGCTTGACACTTGGTTTTTTGAGACTGCTTTAACGTATGGGCGAACACGGGGTATTTTTGTAGGTCATGATCATGAGAATGACTTTTCGTTTATGTTAGAAGGTGTCTTACTTGCTTACGGGCGTTTTACAGGCTTAAATGCTTATGGTTCTTTAGAAATTGGTGGTCGAGTAATTGAAATAAGTGAAGATAAAGTATTAAACACGTACATATTGCCATTAAGTGAGGTGGCACCATGAGTTTAAAAGAAGCGATACTTGGTTTACTAGGACTCTTTGTGTTTGGTGTGTTGTTTTTCTTTTTCTTTGGCTCAGTGGTGATGTTTATCTCGATGCCACTGTGGATCTTAATCTACGTTGGGTGGTATCGTCGTCATGTTTGCAATCTTAGTCATTGTGTTTCTAAGCAGTCTATTTTTAGCGATTCTACTAGCGCTTTCGTTGTTAATCATAAGAGTCGGTCTTGTGATAAAGGATCAGAAGAAACCTGTTCAAGCGCTGCTTATTATTCTTCTGCCTGGTGGCATTGGCTACTATCATTTCTACCCTGATAAGTCCCGTTTGAAAACATGGTATCAGCGGCTTGTGATTGTCATGTTTGTATTCACGTTAATTGGATCTATCTATCTTGCATTCTTGAATATCCCAGCTTTTGCGTCTTGGTTCTTCTATGGGTTTTAATTAAGAAAAGGACTGATTTTTAAAGTCCTTTTTTTAGTTTATAAAGATGGCTGTATTGTATATCTAAAACAGGGACACAACGATGATTCAAGAGACTATGACATGCTAGCGTTTATTTTTATTATGATGTTTGCGATTTTGGTAAATAAAAGGATTCAAAGCCTTCATTGACTAATAAACTTTTATTCGGTACTTGAAGGACTACCGTCACGAAATTTAATGTATCGACCGAAGAAGATAACGCATTGAAGAACACCAGTACAAGTAAAAACATATTCAGCCAGCCGAACCATCCAAGAATCATCGGCACAATCAGTGATAACAACACAAACGGTGCCAGCGATACAATTAAGAAACGCCTTTTAGTAAGCACTTCTTGTGTATACACAAACCCACCCCATAGTTTAATGCCCCAGTATGTCTTTTTTGATCTGTAAAAATTAGGAATAAACACTAAATGAAGTAGTTCATGAACCACAATTAATAGATATACATAAAGAATGTAATCAAACCGAATTGTAAAGGCCCAAGATGAGGCATTTAATGTGTCTAAGACTAAGGCTGCATACGTTGGATTAAACAAATAAAGCACCCCATAACAAATCAAGCCATTTAGAATCATAAAAGGGACCGATAAAAGTATGGCAATCAGTAAATTAGGTGCTTCTTTTAGCGGAATCCAACCTTGTTTGATTAAAGATGCTTTGACAAGGAGGTCGGCTTTGGGTATTTTTTTTGTGTAAATCATCGTGTGTCTCCCTTCACCATTAATCTTGCTTATGCTTTCGTGATCGTCAAAGCCTTACCGATACACTCTTGATCTGAGATTATTTTAAGCATCCAGCTTGCGACATCCGCACGACTTATTTTTGAATTTTTAGCCCGGATTGCTTCACCGACAACATAGTCATCGCTTTTTGGGGTATCCATAAGACCACTTGGTCGGACGATGGTCCAATCAAGCGTACTGTCTTTCACGAGTTTTTCTTGCGCTTCATGGTCCGCGCGCGTGTTTTTAAG
>SKGI01000078.1 GCA_007117555.1 Candidatus Izemoplasma sp.
ATTTAGACTTATATTTAATTCATGCGCCTTGGCCATGGCATGACATTGGCAGTGATCACCGCGCCGGTAATGTCGAAGCATTCAAAGCACTTGAAAAGATTTATCAAAGTGGTCGTTCACGCGCGATTGGTGTATCTAACTTCTCTCCTGAAGATCTCGATAATATTTTAACCCACTGCGATGTCGTACCACACGTCAATCAAATTGCCTTATTTATTGGTAAAAATCAAGCGGAAACGCATGCCTATTGCCAAAAACATAACATACTTGTCCAAGCGTATTCACCACTTGCTTTAGGCTATGCTTTAAGCAATGAACTGGTCGGAAAAATGGCTGAAAAATACGACGTGACTCCTGCACAAATATGTATTCGCTATTGCATTCAAAAAGAAACCGCCCCTCTACCTAAAAGCACGCATTGTGAACGGATGGTTGAAAATGCCGCGGTTGAGTTCGTAATCGAAGATGCGGATATGGCTGAGTTAGACGCTCTTGAAGAAGATCCGCGTCGTTTCGGTTAATCATTAATCCATTATGCGATGTGCCCTTAAGCACATCGCTTTTTGTATGTTAATGCATCATGATGTAAGTTGCCTATCAATAAGGTATTCTCGTTGCATAGAGACGTCGTTTTTCCTATAATGAAATCATATAGAAAGGGCGATGACTATGTTGCAACTAAAAGGTATTACAAAACGATACGAGATCGGTTCATTTAAGCAAACTGCCCTTGATGGTGTCGACTTAGCGTTCAGGTCGCAAGAGTTCGTCTGTATACTCGGACCATCAGGCTCAGGTAAAACGACGATGTTAAATATGATTGGTGGTTTAGATCGCTATGATGCTGGCGATTTACTGATCAGTGGCAAATCAACACGTCACTTTAAAGCCTCACAATGGGACAGTTATCGTAATCACGCGATTGGTTTTGTATTTCAAAACTACAATCTCATTACCCATACAAGTGTTTTAGCGAATGTCGAAGTCGGCATGACTTTAAGTGGGTTAAGTGTAGAGAAACGGCGAGAACGGGCCCTTGAAGTGCTTGAACGGGTTGGATTGATTGATCATGTCGATAAAAAACCGAATCAACTTTCGGGCGGCCAAATGCAGCGGGTAGCTATCGCCCGCGCGTTAGCCAATGATCCAGACATTATTTTAGCCGATGAGCCAACTGGCGCGATTGACAGTGAGACAAGCCGGCAAATTATGACTTTGATTCAAGAAATTGCCAAAGATAAACTGGTTGTTATGGTGACACATGATGAGCAAATTGCTAAGACGTATGCAAACCGTGTGGTGACACTTCGAGATGGTCAAGTCTTGCATGATAGCAACCCTTATGTCACTGAAGTGGATGCGCCCCAAAAACTTTCTTTCAAAAAGACATCAATGGCTTTTTGGCAAGCACTTCAACTCTCTTTCAGCAACTTGAAAACCAAAAAGTTTCGAACACTCATCACAGCCTTTGCAGGGAGTATCGGCATTATCGGTGTTGCGTTAGTGTTGTCGCTTGCGAACGGTCTCAATCAAGAGATTGATCGACTTGAAATGACCACCCTTTCAGAGTTCCCCATCCAAATTGATTCAATTGCTTTCGATGTGGCCGCGGCTAGACAAGCTGGCCCACCCACGGGGCCACCTACAGATGCGGATGGTTTGGAACGTTTTCCCGATGTAAGGCAAATTTTTCCCTTTCAGCGCCAAATTTCATCTGTGCAACATATTAATATCATCGAGGATGATTATCTCGATCATCTCGCCGCACTCGATCCAGTTTATTATCACGATATTATGATTCGACGCAGTGTGAACATGAACATTCTCCATCGGCGCCCGAATGATCAAGTGAGCCGTATCAATACCGGCGCAGTGAACTTTGAGCCCCTACTTGGCAATCCGGAGTTTTTTGCGGATAACTATGATATTTTAGAAGGACGCCATCCTGAAAACCACCAAGAACTATTACTCGTTGTTGATGCGTTTAACCGCTTAAATATACGGATGATAACAGAGCTTGGATTTGATCCCAACGCATTAGAATTTGATTTTGATGTTTTTTTAAACCGTTCTTTTCAAGCGGTGCTACTCGATGATTTTTACACATACAACCCGGAAACGGATCGTTTTTTTCAGCCATCTAACTTAACCGAATTTTATGCTGAACAACGAGGCATCGAACTAACGATTGTCGGCATTGCCCGTATTCAAGATGGGGCCATCTCTAATGTTCTGAGCCAAGGGATTAAGTATCATCCAGATTTAGCCGAAATCTATCTTGAACATGCCGCTGCTTCAGAAATTGGTCAAGCGCAAATCGCCTCACCTGAACGTAGCGTCTTGACCGGCAATCAAATTACCCCGCAAACACATCAGTCACTTTTAAGAACACTCGGTGTTGACAGCACCCCAAGTTCAATTGCCATCTATCCCGTCAGTTTTGAAGCTAAGGAAGCCATTCGGAATCATTTGGATGCATATAATGAAGACCGTTCGGAGTCTGAACGAATCATTTACACCGATTTAGCGGCGATTGTGACCGAGTTAACGAGTGATGTCATCAATGGCATCTCCTATGTGCTCATCGCCTTCTCATCGATTTCATTAATTGTCTCCTCGATTATGATTGGCATCATCACGTATGTGTCCGTATTAGAACGTACCAAAGAGATTGGTATTTTACGTAGTTTGGGGGCACGAAAACGCGATATTGCCAGAGTCTTTAACGCCGAAACGACAATTATCGGTTTTGTATCAGGCGCACTGGGTGTATTGATCGCCTTTTTATTGACCTTCCCAATCAATGCGATTATTGGAAACTTAGTCGATCAACTTGATCGTCTTGCGGTCATGCCTATTCAAGCGGTCTTTGCGTTGATAGCAATCAGCATTTTTCTCACACTCATTGCCGGTCTTATTCCTTCTAGCATCGCTTCAAGAAAAGATCCTGTAGCGGCACTAAGAGTTGATTGAACATAAAAAAGTTTGCTCGATGCACGCAGCATCAGCAAACTTTTTGTTTTTGATAGATTATTCAGGGAACAACGTTTCAGCAATATCATTAGGTATGAGAACCTGATCAATTGTGTGTACAACGCCTAAGCCCATTAATGTCTCGCTTGAAAGAATTGTTGCCCCTTCGACAAGAATTTGCCCATCGACGTTTTCTATGGCAATGGACTGATTCCCATAAAGAGTAGGTAAGGTGGTCGGTGCAGAGATAAACAAGTCATCAAGCAAATAGTCGCCTTCAACAATATGATAGGCTAAAATATCAGGGAGTCGCTCAAGTTCAAGTAACGCTTCAAAAGACAAATCTAATTCAGCAGCTAAGTTGGAAAATGCTGTTTCATTTGGGGCAAAAATAGTAAAGCTTGATCCAGAAATCAACTGGAAAAATAATCCAGACTCGATGAGTAGATCAAATAACATTTCTAACATATCATCGCCAATCAGGTCGAGTAACAGCTCTTCAATTAAGTTAGGTGGTATGAGAACACCATCAATGTCGTGAAGAATGCCGTTTGTAAAAATACGATTTGACGCACCGACTGTGGCAGTTTCATTTAAGACGAGTTGTGGGCCTTCTAATGTAAATGAAATGGAATCACCCGAAAGGGTAGGTAACGTCATCGGGGCAAAATCGGCAAGCGCATCAAGATCTCTTGAGCGGTCATGGACATGAAAAAGCACGATTTCGTTAAGTTGTTCAAGTGATAATAACATACTTCTTGGTAAGTTAAAGTTTGCGAACAAGACATCAAACGCATCATCAGTTGGGGCAAAGACAGTAAGGGCACTGGCTGTTTCAAGCATCTCAACTAATCCTGCCGTCTCAATCATCTCGATGAAAATTGAATAGTGTCCGAGATTTTCCATTGTTTCTATTAAACTGCCAGCCGTGACGACGACAGTGATGACCGCTTCAACCGCGTTTTGATTCGTCACGCGACCAGTGGTGATCGGTTGACCATGTAAGACATACTCACCAGGTAAGGCCGCATTATAATCACTACGAGCGGATTCCCAAGCAATACGGACCAATGTTTCGCTGCCATCATCTAATGTCACAATAAGTTGTCCTGGTAAATCCAACATTTCAAAGCCTGTAAACGTACTGACAATTTGGTCGTTAAGCGCCTCGATTTCTACAATGTCACGAATCGGTTCATCCGCCGCATCACAGGCCGATACGACCGAAATAAACAAAAGAAATAGCGCGGCTACAAACCACTTTTTCATCACTAAATCGCTCCTTATAAGGTATACAAAGTTAGTTAAATTATACCATGTGAAAGCGATTTATGCCACTAAGAAGTACTGTAATGTCACGGCGATTACCATCAAAGTGTTAAGAAGAATTGAGACAAATACAAGAATGACCATCGCCGATTCCCCAGGAATACTTTTCTTGAAGTTGATGAGTATGCCTTGGATAAATAATAATCCACCTAACATAAGGATTGATGTGACGCCAATTATTGAATCAAAACTGATAACATTCATCACAACTAGGCCAACGTAACCAACTAAATAAAGACTGAACATCAGCCATTTTGCGGTGGTGTTGCCAAGGATCACTGCAGTTGTACGTTTGTTACTTTTCTGATCTGAGGGTGCATCAGGTAAGGCGGTTGAAATCGCCATGCCAAGCTGACCAGGAAGGAGTACTATTAAGGCAACCCAAGGTATATTATTTATTTCACCACCTTGGACAATAAAACCGATGAGCGGCAAGACGAGTCCGACACCAAGCATTTGTAAAATCTCACCAAAACCTCGATATGACATCCGAATGGGATTAAAACTATACGCCTGCAACAATACGAGTCCAGCGACTACGAGTATGAGTGCTAGCCAAGATTCACTCCAAAGTGTAAACACAATACCAAAACCAATACATAGCCCTGCCATAACCAGTGTTCCATTGAGAAGTTGTTTTCGACTTAGTTCTCCTTCAACTAACACACGCGAACCGCCGGTAAAAGGGGTATAGGTTTCGTTCAATCGATCCGTTTCATAATCGCTCGTATC
>SKGI01000142.1 GCA_007117555.1 Candidatus Izemoplasma sp.
CGCTGTTAGATGCGTTTCCCAATTGTTATGCGGCTAACTACAATTTGCCAACACAAACCGTTGTTGGTGGCCCGCTTGAAGAACTAAAAAAACTTGTAGAAGTTGCGCCAAGCCATGGTTTTAAGCGCGCAGTTTTGTTGCCTACTGCCGGTGCATTTCATACCCGCTACATGGCAGAAGCTGCAGAACAATTTGCGCAGTATCTTGCACCAAGCAATTGGTCTAAGCCACGTCCTGAACTATATTTGAACACCACAGGAAAACTATATGAAGAAGACGAATCTTTACAGACGATTATGACCAAACAAATAGTTGAGCCTACGCATTTTCACACCATGATTATGAACATGGTGCAAGCAGGCTATACCCGTTTTATTGAAATTGGACCCGGCAAAGCACTTGCGGGGATGATTAAGAAACTAGATCGTTCGCTTTTGGTGCTCTCGATTGAGACCCCAGAAGAACTTGCACGAGCGGTTGAACTTTTAAGGAGTGAACCTCGATGAATTTTTCAAATCACACAGTCGTTGTCACAGGGGGCGCCGCAGGTATTGGTAAAGGCATTGCCCTTGCTTTTGGTCGTGCAGGCGCGCGTGTTGTTGTCAACTATATCGCCGACTTAGCTGAAGCTGAAGCGGTCGTCGAAGCGATTCGTGAAGCAGGTGGCGAAGCGATTGCTTTAGAGGCAGACATCAGTGATTATGCTCAAGCTGAAACGCTTGTGCAAAAGACAATGGAAACGTACGGTCAGGTCGACATTCTGATTAACAACGCTGGTATTACCCGCGACCATCTCATGCTTAAGATGGATGAGAAGATGTTTGATGATGTCATCGCGGTTAATTTGAAAGGCACGTGGAACATGTGTAAACATGTGACACGTCCAATGCTTAAACAAAAGTCGGGTGTCATCATCAATATGTCTAGCGTTGTTGGTCTGATCGGAAATGCTGGTCAAGCAAACTATGTTGCCTCAAAAGCCGGTATCATCGGTTTGACGAAAACACTCGCAAAAGAGTTTGGTAAGAAAAATGTTCGCGTGAATGCCGTGGCACCCGGTTTTATCGAAACACGGATGACCGAGTCGCTATCCCCTATGGTTAAAGAACAATATAAGGCACAAATTCCACTCAATCGCTTTGGGTCTGTGGAAGATATTGTCGAGGCGGTCTTGTTTTTAGCAAGCGACAAGGCCAGCTATATAACCGGACAAATTATCAATGTTAATGGAGGGATGATCGGATGATGCGTCGAGTCGTCGTCACAGGTCTTGGCACCATCAACCCGCTTGGCAATGATTGGCAAACAACTTGGAATCATGCAAAAGCCGGTAAGAATGGCCTTGATTTTATTACCCGGTTTCAGTCCGATACGGTCGGTATGAACATCGCAGGCGAAATCAAAGATTTCGATTTTTCGGAGTATTTCGGGCGTAAGGAAATGCGCCGTCTTGACCGCTTTTCAATGGTTGCGCTGAAAGCATCTGATGAAGCCATTGCCGATGCGGGGCTTGATTTTGATCAGCTTGATCGCGACCGGATTGGTGTTTACTTCACCAGTGGTATCGGTGGTTTAGATACCATTTCAAGTGAAGCCATCAAAGGTTACGCAAAAGGCTATCACCGTATTTCACCTTTCTTTATTCCAACAGGTATCATCAACATCGCCGCTGGTAACATCGCGATTCGCAATCGCTTGCATGGCATTGCGACAGCGAGTGTCACGGCATGTGCCGCCGCCGCCAACACGATGGGCAATGCTTTTCGAGATATTCGTCATGGTTATATTGACATTGCGATTACAGGTGGTACCGAAGCGAGTGTTAATGAACTCGGCATCAGTGGATTCAAAGTGATGCAAGCTTTAAGTAAAGCGGACGATCCTGCGAAAGCGTCGATACCTTTTGATTTAAACCGAAGCGGTTTTGTGATGGGGGAAGGATCGGCATCGATTGTGCTTGAATCACTCGATAGTGCACTGGCGCGTAAAGCGCCTATCTATGCAGAGTTGGTTGGGTTTGGCTCGACATGCGATGCGACCCATATTACTGCACCAGATAGTGAAGGCACTGGTGCGATGAAATGTATGAAAATTGCATTAGAAGATGGTCAAGTACCTTTAGATGAACTCGGCTATATTAATGCGCATGGGACTTCTACACCTCTGAATGATCGAATTGAAACACTGGCCATTAAACGGCTATTCAAAGAACATGCTTATGATTTAAGTATCAGTTCAACAAAATCGATGACAGGCCATCTACTCGGGGCAAGTGGTGCGATTGAGGCTATTTTTACTATTATGGCGCTTAAAGAATCGTATATACCACCGACCATCGGCTTTGAAACACCCGATCCTGAATGTGATTTAGATTACACATTCAATCAAGGTAAAGAAAAAACGTTGCGCTATGCTTTATCGAACTCACTTGGGTTCGGGGGGCACAATGCCACGCTTGTCTTTAAGAAATGGGAGGCTTAATATGTTGAACTCTAATGACATTCAAAAGATTATTCCACATCGCTATCCATTTTTACTGGTGGACAGGGTCATTGAGATGACGCCGTTGACGTCTATTAAAGCCATTAAAAATGTCTCGGCGAATGAAATGCAATTCCTTGGTCATTTTCCGCAAGAACACGTCATGCCTGGCGTGTTGATTGTTGAAGCACTCGCTCAGGCGGGTGCGGTGCTTTTGTTGAGTGCCCCTGAATATCAAGGTAAAATCGCTTATTTCGCTGGCATTGATAACTGCCGTTTTAAACGGAAAGTCGTCCCTGGCGATACGTTGACTTTAGAGTTAGAAGTCATTAAGTTGCGGGGGCCGATTGGTAAAGCGGCCGCCAAAGCGACTGTTGAGGGTGAACTGGCTGTCAGTGCAGAAATTATGTTTGCAGTGGGCAGCTAATTAACGATCGGTACTGCCGAAACCACCGCTTCGCACGCGGTGGTTCGGTGTTTCGTTTGGGATGCGCAAAAATGTTTCAAAAATGCCTTGAGCGATTTTAGTGCCCGCTTCAATGGTGCAAGGTGCGTCTCTAAAGTTATATAACTGGATAAAAATCGCGCCATCATTATCTTTGTTGCCGTAATAATCGGCATCGATAATCCCAACATTATTTGGAATGGTAACCCCAAATTTCCGTGGTAAGGAACTCCGAGGATATAACTTTAGTACCTCACTGGGCTGCATGAATGCTTTAACCCCTGTTTTAGCTAAAGCGATTTCTCCAGGTTCAAGCGTTAATGTTTCTAATATAGAAAAGTCATAGCCAGCACTTAATGAAGTGCCCCGTTCAGGCAAACTAACCGATGCTTTTTCATAGCCTTTAGCCACTTCGAAGCCACGCATCAAACATCATCCTTTCGCGTTATCACGTTTCATTATACCATAGCCATACATGACACGTTCGATTAACTAAGTTTCCCTTGACACAATGACAAAATACCGATAAACTGTTCATGAGTTCAGGTGTCGAAAGACATAACAGGGAATTGGGTGAAAACCCCAAGCTGTCCCAGCAACCGTAACGTTGACGAACTGCGATAACCACTGCGAAAGCGGGAAGGTGCATAGTAGGATGAAGCGAAGCCGGTAGACCTACCTGATACTCAAGAGATTTGTACGCTCCTGGGTATTGAGCTGTTACGTCAATTTGAAATTTTTTTATTTCGATTGCGTGCGTCCATCCAGGAGGATGGTTTTTTTATTGCCAAACATTCTAAGGAGGATCCCATGAAAAAACTATTCTCACTGATGTTGACCACAATAAGCCTACTTGTTTTGGCTAGCTGTGACAACCTCGAAGTCCGTCGTGTTGAACCTGAGACGGATAGCCCTTCTGAACAGATTTTAACCATGATTGTCGAAACGGACCACGGTCCGATTGAACAAATCATCAATCTGGAAAATTATGAAGCGGCAACTGTATTTGATTTACTAATCACATACTTTGATGTAGAGTACATGATGCGTGACTTTGGTCCGATGCTCTTAAGTATTGAGAGTCTTACGCCGACGCACGGTGCATTCATTAGTATTGTGCATAATGGCGAGCCCGCTATGCTTGGTGCACAAGATTTAGTCTATGAAGCTGGAGATGAAATAGTCTTCGAACTGGCTTGGTGTGACACGACGATGCAAGCTGTGCGCGAAACGATTCAAGCGGTGCACGATGCAGGTCTTGACGATTATTTTTTAAACCAACCAAATCTATATGTCGGGGCAGCGCTTTATCATCTTGGGTATGAAACGATGCTTACAGATTTATTAGATTCACCGGTTCAACCTGAGACAGAAGGGGCTTTGTCGCAAGCGATTTTGGTCCATCATTTAGCTGGTAAAGATACGACAGCGTGGCTTGAAGCACTGCATGATATCAAAACCATTGCTTGGCCTTATGCGACAAGCTTATCGGTGATGGCGTTGATGACCGAAGAAGAGGCTGAAACCGAGCATGCGTCTTACTTTGATGGGTTTGTGTCTGATCTTGAGAATCGCGATCTTGAAACGCTTGATCCAGATACCCTTGTCTTCATGTATTTAGCACTACTTACATTACCTGAAGAAACGACTGCGACACTCACAAACGCAGTGTTAGACATGATTATCGACACGTTGCATACAAGTAGCTTTGGTCCAAATGCGGCTACGACGGCCCATCAGATTATTGCCTTAACTGCGGCAGGTCTTGATGCCCAAGATCCAGCCTACCATCATGACGGCGTCGGTTTGATTGAACAACTGCTTAGTTTTCATGATGAAGCGGGTGCCTTCTATTGGAATGATGACAGTCTTGAAGTTGATAAGCTGTTTTCAACCCCGCAAGCTTTTCTTGCGCTAGTCCTTTACGAACAGTTCATGCAAACGCTACAACCGATTCATCCATTTGTGAACTGATGATAATGTACACGCTGACCTTAAAGCGTATAGGTTAGTATCCTCATATAAAGAGTTGATTGTATGAAATTAATCACGAGTCTCTTTGTGCTC
>SKGI01000009.1 GCA_007117555.1 Candidatus Izemoplasma sp.
ACCATCACCGCTATTTTTGCGGCCATCGGTGGTAGTGTTGCGGCGAAGCGGACTGCGGCGGCACATGTCATCTTTAATGTAGGTGGCAGTCTTTTCTTTCTTCTTCTTATCCGCCCTTATGAACAGTTTATCGGTTTGCTTGAAACGTGGCTGCTTGGTGGACGCCCTGTCGCCATGACCATCAGCTTTGCGCATATCTTTTTTAACATCGCGAGTACACTTATCATGTATTGGTTCATTAAGTATCTTGTCATGTTAAGTATGAAGATTATCAAAGGTGAAGACGCAATGGATCAGCTCAATGTCTCGATGTTGCAAGAGCCGTTGATTAAAGAATCGCCTGCCTTAGCGCTTGAAAGTGCTAAACAAGTCATCATTAATATGTCTACGATTGTCGATGTGATGTATCAAGGCAGCGTACGCTTTACGTTTGATCCAGATAAAAAACTACTTGAAGAAGGTAGACAACTCGAAGAAATTGTCGACACACTCGATCAAAAAGTGCACGACTATCTCGTCAAAGTTTCTTTAAACGATCTTGATGCGCATTTAGCACACTTACAAGCGATTTATGTCGATGCCATCCGCGACTTTGAACGGATTGCGGATCACAGTCAAAACCTTTATGACTTCTTCGAATATCGTCATGAGAACCGTCAAGTATTAAGTGAAGAAGCCGCACAAGACCTTGAACACGTCTATGAGGTAGTCGGCGATACGATTAAGCTCACCTTGCAAGCCTTTAAAGATCAAGATAAGATTGTTGCACAAGAAATTCTTGAGTATGAAGATATGATTGACTCATTAGTTAGAAAATACCGGAAGCGCCATGTAAAACGCATGAACGAATGCGTCGGTCCTGATTGCGACGATGATTTGTTTGTCGATATTCTTTCGAATGTAGAGCGCATCGGGGATCACTGCACGAATATTGCCATCAATGTTCTTCATGAAAACTACTACCATGACTTTGAACCACAAAAAAAGCCGGCATGACCGGAAAGGAGCCCATCATGGCTAAAGTACTAATCATTGAAGATGAAGTCAGTATTTTACGGATGCTTGAATATGATTTAAAACAACTGGATTACACAGTCGATACAGAGACTGACGGACTACGAGGCTTAAAGAAGGCGACTACGACCGATTACGATATCATTTTGCTTGATTTGATGTTGCCATCGATGAACGGGTTAGATGTTTGTAAAAAGCTTAGATCAGCGAATGTGACGGCTTATGTCATAATGCTGACGGCTATGGACGATGAATACAATAAAATAGAAGGTTTTGAAGCCGGTGCCGATGATTATGTCACCAAGCCTTTTTCACCGCGCGAACTGACCGCAAGAATGAAAGCGGCATTAAGACGACATAAACGTAGCGATGCCGATGAAAGTACATTAACGTATGATGACATCATCTTGAAACGTGACAGCTATGAAGTATTTAGAAATGAAGTGCCTATACCCTTAACGCTTAAAGAGTTCGAACTACTTGAGTATCTTATTCTCAACCGCGGCAAAGCCCTCTCGCGAGAACAACTGCTCAGCACGTTATGGGGCTATAGTTATGATGGCGATACACGGGTTGTTGATGTACACATCTTTAAGTTACGCGAAAAGCTCGATCCTAGCCAAGAACGGATTAAAACGGTTCGCGGGATTGGATACAAACTACTTTGACCACGACGATTTGTCGTGGTCTTTTTTTTAGCTAACATTTGTTCACGATAAGTTAACAAAACTTCCATCAAGTCTTTATATTACTGTTGTATAGTTGTAGCGTATCAATTATTAAAACAAATGGAGGATATCGTGAAAAAAATTAGTGTGTTTCTTATTGCTCTTGTCAGTGTATTTGTTTTAGCAGCTTGTGGCGGTTCAGAAGAGGAACAAGATTTTGCTGGTGCCATTCGCGTTTACACCCGTGACACGTCTTCAGGTACACGGGCAGGCTTTATGGAAGCGATTGGATTTGATGAAGCCATCGCAAACGATGCTGTCTTAGTAAATGGCTTTGTTATTGCAGGGAACTTAGATCAGGTGAACGCAGTTCAAACCGACCGGTTTGCGATTGGTTATGTTTCGTTATCAACACTGGATACGAATTTGTTCAAAGGTTTCAACTTTAACGGTGTTGAACCCAATGAAGAAAACACATTGAGTGGCGCTTATGAGATGGCGCGTCGCTTTAACTGGATGTTAAGAGATGACTACACTGTTTATGGTGAGAATGCTGAAGCGTATGAAGCATTAGCCATTGCTTTCACCGCTTACATGCAATCAGATGAAGGTTTAGCGAGTTTAGCACAAGGCGGTGGTATTGTTGATTTAAGCGCGGGGCAACCTTGGGCAACCATCAGAGAAGAACATCCTATTTGTAATCAAGATAACAGTAGCTTGACATTAAAAATTGGTGGGTCTGATTCAGTCGAATCTTTAGCCACGAGTATTAGCCCAGGATTTTCTGCAGTCTGTGGTAACGTTGTTCCTGAGCACAATCATACTGGATCTTCTAACGCTTACCGTGGTACAAACGGTGATGCGAGTGGAATCAACGATGCGCTAAGTGTTCATATCGGTTTTGCATCTCGCGAGTTTAGAGCGACTGAAGTGGCTGAACGTACAGGTGTTATGGCGATTGATGCGATTGTAGCGATTGGTCATAAAGATAACCCTATTCAAAACTTAACCACTGAACAACTTAAAGGGATTTACAGTGGTGACATTACCGATTGGTCTGAGCTTCTTGAGTAGTTTATTGCTGTATCTCATAACTTTAAAAACACTACTCTCGTAGTAGTGTTTTGTCTTTACAACAGGAGGTCTATAGATGATTTCAATCCGTGATGTTGTTACACCGCAAAAAATCAATCGAAAAAATCGTCTAGACGCAATCACGCGAATCTTTTTTGGAGTGAGTGCCGTTTTATCTGCATCCTTTATTGTTCTGGTGGTCATATTTATTGCCTTTAGAGGCTTGAGTCCCTTTTTACAAACGTATGAAGGCTATAATTTCCAACAAGGGGTAGTAGAACTTGAACCTGTAAATTTCTTGCGGTTCTTATTTGGTAATCTCTGGTTAGACGGTACGTTAGGATTATCTACCGCTTATGGTATTGGCTTTGCGATTGTCAATACTTTGATAGTCGTTTTCTTTGCGATCGTACTGAGTGTACCAGTTGCGGTCTTTACAGCGCTCTTTATTGCTAAAGTTGCCCCGGCCTTTCTTGCTGAAACGATGCGTACCGTTGTACAACTTTTAGCGAGTATACCCTCGATTATATACGGTGTTTTTGGGTTGGGGGTCATCACACGGTTTGTCATTTTTATATCGGGTTTTTTTAATTATCAAACCGCATCTGGCTTATCATTGTTGTCTACAGTCATCGTCTTATCCATTATGATTTTACCGACCATCACGGCCATCTCTGAAACGTCGATACGATCTGTCGATAAAACGATGATTGATGGGTCTTTAGCGTTGGGAGCTTCCGACATTCAAACGTATATGAAAGTCGTCTTGGTCGCCGCAAAAAGTGGTATTTTTGCGGGGATTATCTTAGGTGTTGGACGGGCTTTAGGAGAAGCTACGGCGGTGGCGATGGTATCAGGGAATCGTTTCTCTGGATTGAATATCAATCCTCTAGGAACCACCGCTACCTTGACATCTCGGATGTTGTTAGGTCTTAAAGATACGACTGGAATCGATTACGATATTCGTTTTTCTGTTGGTTTGGTTTTGATTGCCGTCATTTTAATCACCAACATTGGCTTAAAGTATGTCATGCGTAGGATTGGTAATCTCGATGCGTAAAACATTAAAAGCACGGCGTCGTAAAGATGCGTTGATACGAGGATTGATTTATGTACTAGGCAGCTTAGGCGCGATCGTCTTATTATCGATTATATGGTACGTTCTCAGTAACGGAGCACGGTTGCTTAGTTGGGATCTTATTACTGGTGATTATCGTACAATCAATACCGATGTTTATGTGACAGAAGGACCAGGCAATTATACCGATATTAACTATAATGGTGATTTAGAGTTGTTTTATTCTGAGCGGTGGGGTATAGGTTTTGTGAATACCTTTAACCGCGCAGGGAACGCGACCGTTGAAGTCGGTTACGTTCATCCTGATTCACCCTTTAATGCAAGTCTTGATCGGCACAACCGCGATGAGGAAGGCAATCCGCGCATCATTCAAGTTAGAGCAGGCACAACCGTTGAAAAGGGCTTTACAACGGAAAGTGTCTTTATCGGCCGGCTTGGGGCTGAACGGATTGCGGAGATTGTTAACGAAGGGCAAGGCATCCGTGAGATTTCCATCCAAACGCGTGGTGGTGGCATTCGAGGTTCTTTGATTACGACACTCTACTTGATTGGTATTACTTTGGCAATCGCCATTCCTATCGGCGTTTCAACGGCTATTTATTTTAACGAAATCGCCGGACAAAACCGTTTCACAAATGTCATTCGAAGTATGGTTGATTTATTAACCGGGGTTCCCTCGATTATATACGGTTTGTTAGGCGCGGCGTTGTTCATACCTTTGTTAAACAACACCATTGGGACCGCAGGCGGCTCTGTGCTCTCTGGTGCATTGACGTTATCGGTTATTTTGTTACCGACCATTATTCGTAACACTGAAGAAGCTTTAAAAGTGATACCCAACGATTTACGCAATGGGTCTTTTGCGTTAGGTGCTTCTAAAACACAAACGATTTTCAAGATTGTGTTACCCAATTCAATTCCTGGTATTCTTACCGGTGTCTTACTTGGTATCGGTCGTATTATCGGCGAATCTGCAGCATTAATCTTCGCTGTTGGTGCCGCCATAAAAGACCAAATTATTTTAACTGAAAGATCAACAACTTTAGCAACCCATATATGGACGATTATGGGTGGTGAAAAACCAAACTTTGAACTTGCTGCAGCCATTTCTATCATTATCTTAATCGT
>SKGI01000082.1 GCA_007117555.1 Candidatus Izemoplasma sp.
CTTTGAGAGAAACCCATGGATACTCAAGAGAGACGTTTTCAGAACTTACAGATGTAAGTCCGCGGATGGTTTATAATTGGGAAAATGGCACGTCAACGCCGAACTATACTCGACTGATTAAAATCGCACAACTGTTCGGTGTGCTAATCGATGATTTGCTTATGCATAAGTGAATCATCTTTTTTTATTTTTGAAACGACAGTTCATCGTCAAACGTGAAAACCCAGTATATACTAGAATCAAAAACAGGAGGCATTGCCTATCGATAATCATGCACAGGCTCAAGCGGACCAACCGTATTTCAAAGATATCATTGGACTTGAAGAAGAAATCGAGGAGTTGAGAATGGTCGTTGACATTCTTGCCTCACCTGAAGCGTATGCACGCCACGGAGTTACCTTGCCTAAAGGTATTTTGATGCACGGTCAACCAGGCACAGGCAAGACGTTGATGGTCCGCGCTTTAGCCAATGAAATGAAGATACCTTTTTACCCTGTGTCATCAGGTCATGTAAAACAGAGTGGCAAAAAAGGTTCAGGGTTAACGTTAGAAGCACTGTTTGAAAAAGCAGCGAGCACAGCGCCATCGGTCATCTTAATTGATGAACTAGACAGTTTTCTAGAACAACATGGCCCTATGCAACGCAATGATGTCTTGTTAAATCAACTGTTAACGTTGATGGATGGGTTTTATCAAAACAAGCAAGTGATGGTCATTGCGACGACCAATGACATACGGTCCATTCCTCATTCCCTATTAAGGCCAGGACGTTTTGACCGCAAGATTCAGTTTGACCTTCCTAGCTTGCGTCAACGCAAAGATGCTCTTAAAACCTTTTTGCGCTATACCGAACAAGACGAATATATCTCGCTTGAGCGCATCGCGCATATGCTAGAATTTACGACCATTGCTGAAATCAAACACATTGTGAGTGAAAGTATTCTTACGGCTATAAAAAGTAAGACGCCCGTTAAAGAAGAGACACTCTTAGATGCGTATGACCGCTATCAGCTCGGCATTACGAAAAAAGAAGAAACGCGCACTCCTACACAAATCAAACGCATCGCCGTCCACGAAGTTGGTCATGCGATGGTCCATTATCAGCTTGGCTGTTTTGAAACCATCGCCCGTATAAGTATCGCGAGAAAAACTGGCTCAAAAGGTCATGTAAGAATGGTCGCTCGCAGTTATATGGATTATACCCAAACGGACTTGCTGCATAAAATAGCATCTTTTCTAGGCGGCTACGCGGCTGAACAAGCCTTCTATCAAGAAACTAGCACCGGTGCAGCCCATGACATTGAACGAGCGAGTACACTCGCAAAAGACATGGTTACGGAGCTTGGCATGTCACCCCTTGGCCCAAGGCGTTACCCTATTTCTGGTGGCTTTGATGCGGAACAACTTAGCAACGAAGCCATTGTTCAAATTGAACAAGCAGTGCAAGATATTCTTGATAAAGCGTTAAATAAGGCTCAAACCATCATCTATGAGCAATACGATTTAATTGAACACATTAGCACCGTCTTAATTGAGAAGAAAGTGCTTACCAATCAAGATTTCCTTATGTTTGTAGAGAATACATCAGCAGAATCGAATAATAAAGCCTCAATCACCTAGGACATAAAACTAGACCTAGAGACACTAGGGAAGGCGTTCTGCACCGAGTTAGATATTGAACACATGCGGTATATGTGTTGCAAGGAACTAACTCGGTGCAGTTTTTTATGGTTTTTACAGAGCAAGCATGTTATAATAAAAACGAAAACGTTTTCGTAAAACAATAGACGGAGGGTTCATATGCTTAAGAAATGGGTTTTAGTGTTCGTCGCTTTATGGGGAGTTAGTTTACTTTATGCTTGTAGTGGTAGTGCAGAGGAAGAGGATGATCACGGGGAATCGAAACTTTTAGCCATCGCCAATGTCAGTGGTTTAGACGATACAACCCATCCACAACACGCTTATTTTAATCCGCTACGTGATGTGCGCATCACCAATCAAGACGGATTGGATATCACCCATTATTTACATGTCGAAGGATTTGTTTCATATGGCCAACTTGGGCGGTATACATTGGAGTATCAGATGACATATGGTGACGATCAATTGTCTGTGACCCGGCAAATTGATGTCGTCGATCAGCCAATCCAACAAAGCCCATATAGTCGGGTGCCAGAAAACGATGGCATCATCACAAAAGGACAAGGGTCTTATAAAGTAGGGACGGATTCGACGATCGCTCATCCAGTTGCACCGCAGTTTATCGACCCATATCTTTTACAACAAGCCGTCCCATCGAATGGTTGGTGGACAACATTGCTTGTGCAAAACTATGGCGGTGGCAACGGCATTTACACGAACCCTTTACGGACCGCTTTTAGTCCTCTAGGCATTGAAATCACCAATCCTGGTGAAGGCTTTGTGCAATATTGGCAACCAGAAGGGTTGAACACAATGGCCCATTTTTCTTTGGCACTGCCCGATCTTTATCTTAAGTCAAGCAATCTTGCGAATGAATACCGGACGCAAGTCATCAACTATAGCGATACGACTGTCAGTGTTGCGATGCGTAACCATCAAAGTTTAACCGATGAAATGGTCGTTCATTTAGCGCAAGGGTCTCCGTTTGTATTTGCGGAATTTAGTAATCCAGAGTCACCCTACATCCGTCTCGCCGCAAATGGTGTAGCCAGTTATGCATTTTATACAGTAGAGGGTACCCCCATTCAAGGGACTCAGGTAGAAAGTAATGGCATCATCGTGCGTTTGGTAGAAAAACATGTTGGGTATGAAACTTGGCGTCCAGCGCAAGTCGGTCAGCCGACTTATCAAGATCGCTATTTTCTTATCAGCACGCCTGATGGCAGTACTTTTAACTTTTCAAGCGAACAACATCCTTTTGGCCACCTAAACACTATTAGAATGGATTTAAATGGAGGTCATTACCTTTCGGTTGCGACGCTCCCCACCTTAGAAGCGGCACCTTTTTTCCATCAGCACGCCTTTAACCCAATACTTCATGGGGATGTGTCCTATACAATCAATCATACAAAAAGTGAAGTTATGACCACCTATCGCAGTGCTTATCAAAGCTTACAGCCTGTTCAAGATTCTACCGTCTTAAAGTATTTGATGCCCCATCACATAGAACAATGGGTGCCACAAACTCTAACACCTCATACCATTCGGACAGTTCGTGGCGAACTCAATCTACTCGCGGGTGAGGCGTTTGAGACACAGTTGCCCTTTCATGGTGTGATACCGACCATGCCGGTTTCAGAAGGTGATGGCTTTGATGTGACTACACTTGAAACGTACTTAGAAGATTTAGCTACACGCACGTTGATACACGATCAAAGCAACTTCTTAAATGCCCCAGGCCCTTACTGGAACAGCAAAGCCATTTATCCTTTAGCCCAAGGTATTGCTTTAGCAGATCAGTTAGGTCTTGATGACCTCAAACATGAACTCATCGGGCGACTTCGTTATGTCTTGACCGATTGGTTCAGTGTTTCAGGGCCAACCGACAATCGCTACTTATTTCATAATGAAATATGGGGCGCTGTATATTACTCTAACAACGACTTCAATACAGCCGCAGAACTGAGTGATCATGTCTTCACCCACGGCTACTTAGTTCATGCGGCGGCCATCTTAGCGAAACATGATTTTAATTTCGTGTCTGAGTATGGTGATGTGGTGGATTTATTGCTTAGAGGCACCATGCATCCAGAAAAACAAGACGAAACCTTTGCTTACTTGCGTAGTTTCGACCCTTGGGCAGGCCATACTTGGGCCCATGGATTTGGGACGTTTGCGGAAGGTAATAACCTCGAATCCTCAAGTGAAGCACTCAATGGTTGGGTTGGCGGTTATTTATGGGCGCTTGTGACCGGGGATGATCAACTTCGTGATGCGGCGATTTATGGTTTTGTGCATGAACTGCATCATGCGAAAACGTATATGTTTGACTACACAGAAACTGTTTTCCCAGAAGCATACAGCCGTTATGCTCAAGTAGCGGGCATGATTTGGGGCGGTAAGTATGATTACGCCACATGGTTTGGGGCCAATCCAACATTTATTTATGGCATCCAATGGTTACCGACGGGTGAATACTTATCAAGCTATGCTTTAGATGACCAAGAATTTGCGCGACTCAATACCATCTTCAGCACATATCTCGATGCAAAAAACAACCAAATTGACACCTGGTTTGCGAACATGTGGAGCATCCAAGCTTTGCTGAATCCACAGACGGCACTTGCGCAATTCAATGCCGACTTAATTTTGCAAGATGATTATCCCAATGAACTCGCCCAAACCTATGCTTTGTTACATAGTTTGAACACCTATGGCAGACGTACGACAGACTATGTCATGCAAATTCATGATGTGGTGGCATCATCGATATATGTTGATTCGCAAGGCGCAGTCCACGCACTCGTTTGGAATCCTGCTAGAACAGCACAAACAGTCCGCTTTCAAACACCAAATGGTAGTGTCTTAACTGAAACGGTCCCACCTGAAAGTCTCATCCCCATTCGACTAAACCCTTAAATAGGTGCTAGATTTTAGAAAAACATCACACATCAGCAACCAAACAGCCCTCCAACATGGAGGGTTGTTTTATAGAAACAAGGCAGAACACGTGGACGCTTCATGACGATTATTTCATATAAACCCTTGGACAATAAAAGTCATGTAAATCATCGTGATAAAAATCGAAAAGCGATTTTTATAAACGTGTTTTGTATGGTAAAATATTACGTATAGTAAGATATTGTAGACATGGGAGGGATGGCATGCGCTTAAACGATTCAACACATGGATGTTCTATGTGTTTTTTGTTTA
>SKGI01000001.1 GCA_007117555.1 Candidatus Izemoplasma sp.
AAAAATAAAAAGAATGCCTTACATGTACTTAACGATTTATCCATTGATTTTGGCAAAAAAGGGCTGGTAGTTCTTTTAGGTGCCTCAGGTTCAGGAAAAACAACCTTACTAAATGTTATAGGCGGTATGGATCGTTTTCATGAGGGCAAGATCGCGTACGAAAACACAACGGTTAAACGATACCGTTCGAGTGTTCATGACGGCTTGCGCAACGAAAAGATCGGCATGATTTTTCAAAACTATTATTTGTTGCCGCATTTATCGGTCCATGAAAATATTGCCCTCACGTTGAACATGTTAGGGATATCAGATCCTGAAACAATCGACGCACGGATTGAAGTTGTTTTGCGTGCGGTCAATATGTTTAATTACCGTCGTCGAAAAGCTAACCAATTGTCTGGTGGCCAACAACAACGTGTTGCAATCGCAAGAGCTTTAGCAAAAAACCCTGACATCGTGCTTGCAGATGAACCGACTGGAAATCTCGATAGTCGCAACACGTTAGATATTATGCGCATCATTAAAGCGATATCACGGGATAAACTGGTCATTATGGTCACACATGAGCGTAAACTGGCCAATTTCTTTGCTGACCGCATCATCGAGATTGAAGATGGTCAAGTGCTAGAAGACCGTGATAATACATCAAATGGCACATTGGATTATGCGCAAGAAACAGATATTTATTTACACGATCTTCAACACTATGAAGCTGACGCGAAAACTGATAACTTACACATCGATTTATATACAGATGAAGTGGAAACCTCACCCATCAACGCCCGCTTAATCATTAAAAACAAAACGATGTACTTAGATTTACGCGCTGTCGATGTTAAAAAAGTGGTCGTGATTGACGAAAAATCTGAAGTCAAATTGATTGATTCAGCACGGGATCAAGAACTTAAGATGGATGCTGAGGCGATGCCAGATGCGCTCGATTCTGAACTATTCAAACCACTCACGAAAACAAAACAGCGCACCGTAATCAATCCTAAAGCCATCATTATGCAAACCTTTGAGAAGTTGCTTGAAGCAGGACGCGGTCAAAAACTACTCTATGTTGGTTTTGCAATTGGTGCGATGGTCGTAGCGTATGCCGTCTCAAACTTATTTAATATATTAACCATAGATGATTCGGTATTTCTTGAACAACCGAAAGAAACCGTCATCGTGCAAAATGATGACTTTGAGGACTACGATGACTTTTTAGCGATTACATCCCATGAAAGCATTCAAGGCTTTAGCCTGAGTTTTAGTACAGCAGTCGCGTTTGATTTACCAAGAGTTTTTATGAGTCGACAGTATGTTGAACAAGTACAACTGAATGCGAACTATGCACCCCTTGCTGGTTTACAAACACGCGATCTTCTTACCGGTCGCTTACCGGAAAACCCGCTTGAAGTAGTCGTCTCTACATCATGGATCAATCGTGAAGTCAATCAAAACTGGGAACTCGCAGGCCTTGACTACCGGGAACCTGAAGCTGTTTTGCAGATGAGCATTCCAATTTCCATTACTGACACAGTCACCCGCCATATTCAAATCGTCGGGATTAGTGAAAATGACGCACCAGTCATTCATATGGATGCAGCGTTAATTGCATTTTTCACAGCTGAAAGCTACTGGCCAAAAGAAATGTTTGCCTCTGACATTGAGATTGTCGCTGAAGGCCGCAACATCGAAAATCCTTTTGAAATCATCGTTGGGGTCAATGATCCCCGTTCGGTCGGTCAATCGATTACCGTTGCCGGCAATCAATTTGAGATTGTAGGTAAGTTTCACTTTCTTGAAGAAGGTGTCCCTATTTCAACCAATCGCGTGGTCATGTCAACTGAAGATTTAAACCGGGTTATTTATGCCCAGACGCCTGGGGCTGAACGCGAGCGCCTCTTGTTTAGTTCAGACCCCGAGGCCACGTTAAGACATTTGTCTGATTTTGGGATTGAAGGTCGGTATGTTTATCCAGAAGCCCGTGGTGCGTATCAATTAAACCGACTTGAGAGTTCACAAGGTTCTTTAATCTTTTCGGCATTTGCGATTGTTGCTTCGGCGTTAAGCTTTTACTTCATCATCCGTTCTTCGATGATATCAAGAATGTATGAGATTGGTGTGTATCGTTCACTAGGCGCAAAAAAACGCGATCTTGTGAAACGATTCGCCATTGAAAGTGCCATCATCACCACCTTTAGTAGTCTCATCGGGTTTTTGTTGATGAGCTATATCATCGCTTCAGCGCTTCGGGCAGCTGAAGCACTTGAAATTGGTCATGTATCCGTGCTGAGTGTAGCAACCGGCATTTTGCTCATCTATGTGATTAACATTTCTTCAGGCATTTTACCGGTGGGGATGTTGTTGCGTCATACCCCAGCTGAAATTAATACAAAATATGATTTATAATCAAAAAAAGAGCTATCATTTTAGCTCTTTTTTTCTTCTAAGTTGTCCATCCGTTTGACATACGTTTCGATGTCGAATTTCCGTTTTAACCCGGCAGCATTCATGTAGCGCAATGACCCGAATATATCGCGTCGTGTCCAAGCGCGGCCATGCCGGCCAAACAACCAAGCCACGCCCGTATAACTATTTGGGTCACGCCCATCGATAAAGTAGGCATTATTAAGACTGAGGATTGTTTCATAAGCGGTCTTCATGTCAGGATTCCACTCAATGATTTTTTTACCCCAATACATGCGCATATAGTTATGCATATGACCGGTATAGACCATTTCTTTCATGGCCGCGTTAAAGTAGGGGTCATGGGTGTTGAACTGGATGTAGTCTTCTTTTGTATAGATCACCGGCCGTGGATCGTCTGCATGAGCGGCCATAGTTTCATAAGCCCATCGATCTGTCATCGTTTCAAACTGATCATAGCCTTGGCAGTAGTAAACATAGTTAAACGCGAGTTCGCGGCGGACAAGAAGCTGCTCAAGATAACTTTCTACCGCCGCTGGACAGTGGTCGATCATGGATGCCACACGTTGATAAATACGTACAACTGACACTTGTCCAAAGTGTAAATAAGGGCTCAGTCGGCTAGTTAAATCTAGCGCGGGATCATTGCTTTGATCGTAGTGACATAACGATTCTGATACAAACTGCTCTAATCGCTCTAAGCCAACGTCTTCGCCCCCTTCAAAATAGGTCGACTTGCGGATGGATGTATCGGGATTGATGCGCTCTAACCAACTTGAGATACAATCATCGGCATAAGACGGTTCATCTAGAGGCGGATGATGCGCTTCTTGCAAGACGGTCTCCTCGAGATAGTCATCCACTTGGCGGAGTAATTTTGGCCGTAACGTTCTCGCTGCATACTCACACTTTGAGGATGCTTTTTCGATGGGCACAATCAATTCGGTTTCAATTTCATATGCGGGGCAATGTTGTGTCTTCGCCGCTTGAACGATATGGCCGCGTGTGTCTCTTAATGGCCGCGTATACGCTTTGTCAAAAATGAATAATACAGCACGCGATAAATGCTTGATAACCGTTTCAACAAAAGGCCCAATATCCAGAAAAAACTCAATGTTCATGGCCCGGAGCTTGTCACGTAAGCTCGGTAATCCTTCAAGCATGAAACTGTAATGACGATGGTTGGCTTCTTTAAAAGAGGGGTCAAGTACAAATAATACACGCAAAGGCTTTTTCTGACGTAAACTCGCTTTGATTGCTGCATCGAGGGCTGGATTTTCATGGCAACGTTGTGCCGATTGCATCCAGTAAAGGATATAAGCTTTATCGTGTCGTGGTTTTGAAGCCTCGTGGGTGGTAATTCGGTCTTTATGCATTGAAGACATCCTCTCACACGCGTAATGAAGTCTTTTAGAACGCAGTAAAGTGTTGTATAATAGTATTATAACATTTGCTGGAGGGACCTTATGAAATTTTACATCAAGCCGAAACATTTTGCTCAGTATCGAAGCTTTAAAATTCGCGATGCTCAACAAGGTGAGTTGTTCAAAATTAAGGGGCGCTATTTTCTTGGCCTGCGTTCGCTATCAATACGTGATATGAACAATCAAGTATTGTATACGGTGAAGCGGACATTCAGCTTAAGCCCTTACCGAACATATAGCGTGTTGAATGACGAGCAAAAAGTGATTGCTAACATTCGCCGCACATATGGTCGACGCAAACCTTTTTACATCATTGACATCGCCCAAAGCAGTATCCACTTAGAAGGGACCGTCAAAGAAAGTAACTTTTCTTTGCATGACCCCGAGGCAAAACTCGTTGAGATTCGTCAGGCGAGTATGCCATGGGGCGAAGCTTATGAAATTGAAGTCATTACAGATCAACGGCCGCTACTTTACTTGTTTTTACTCATTGCCATCGATCAAATGAATCACGAGCAACGTGCATTCAAACATGACTAAATGTCTTTTTTGTTTGGGTGACACGTACCAAATGCATGATACACAAATTCGCACGCACGAATCATTTGTCACCTACCATGTTTGTCAGCGTTGTGGTTTTACGATGAAAGATGCATCCGCTTTTCTTGAACGCGATGCAGAGAAAGCGCAATACGATTTCCATGAAAACACACCGGAAAATGCAGGGTATGTTGCGATGTTTGAACAGTTTATCGATAAAGTTATCACGCCTTTTATACCCCCAATACGTGTGTTAGACTTTGGCTGTGGACCTGGACCGGTATTGATTCAGTGCTTGCGCAAGCGCGGCTATGATGCAGTTGGCTATGATCCCTTTTATCAGCCAGACAAAACAGTGCTTGCGAAGCGCTACCCGCTTATTGTCTCAACCGAAGTATTTGAACACTTTAATGAACCACTCAAAACAATCGAATTACTCGACAGTCTTCTTGAAAATAAAGG
>SKGI01000125.1 GCA_007117555.1 Candidatus Izemoplasma sp.
ACAATGATGTCGAGGTGAGTCTATGAACAAGATTGCACTAATTTTCACAGGTGGTACGATTGCGATGAAGGTGCCTTCGAAACAACAAGGCGCCGTTTTAGGACTAAGTCCTCGTGAAATTGTTGATACGTTGCATACATTAACGGAGTTTGATCATCTTGTACCGCATAGTTTTGCGGATTTACCAAGCCCATCGATGACACCAAAGCACATGGTTGAGCTTAAGCAAGTGGTTGATTCGTATCTTGAGCGTGCTGATTTCGCTGGCGCGGTCATTGTTCATGGTACCGATACACTTGAAGAAACGGCCTTTTTTCTCGATGTCACTGCAGCAAGCCCTAAACCTGTTGTATTGACCGGGGCGATGAAGAACGCCAGTGAGATTGGCTATGACGGCATGACGAATCTCATTTCAAGCATTCGTGTTGTCATGGAACCGCATTCGGTGGGTAAAGGTGTTCTTGTTGTGATGAACTATGCCATTAATGCAGCTTGTGAGGTCATGAAGACGCATACATTGAACCTTGATACGTTTAAAAGCCTTGATTTCGGCCCCTTAGGCATTATTGATGATGAAGACGTTATTTATTTCCGTTCCCAAACACAACGCAAAGACTATCGTTTTAAGCCACAAATTAGGCCAAACGTCTACTTAATCAAGTGCTATGCGGGCTTAGAGGGTCATCTCATTGACTATTTAGTAAATGAGGGGGCTGAAGGATTGGTTCTTGAAGCGCTCGGTCGTGGGAACGTTCCACCCGATATGATGCCTGCCATTCGCCAGGCCTGTGAAAAAGGGCTGCCGGTCGTCATTGTCTCACGTTCACCAGGTGGTCGGGTTCTCGATACTTATGGCTACCCTGGTGGTGGGAAGGACTTAGTTCGCACGGGTTGCGTACTTGGCGGTAGTTTATCCGGTCCTAAAGCGCGGATTTTGCTGATGATTGCATTGGGCAATCATTTAAATCTTGAAGCAATCCGTCAACTGTATTAAATGTTGCCATAAAAAAAGCCTACAACGCCGTTAAAGACGTTTGTAGGCTTTTTATGTATTTCTATTGAGCAATGAGACGTAAAGCGTCTTTAATAAGCGTTGCGGTATCTTTTGAGGCATCAAGCTTTTTCGTAACCCGATCGATTTCGCGTGCTTTGTAGCCAAGTGCGCGTAATGCGTCCTCGACTTCACTAAGTCGCGTCGCTTTCGTTAAAGTTATCGGTCCTAAAGAGATTTTCCCTTTTAAGTCAAGAATAATTTGCTGGCTCGCTTTAGGGCCAATACCTGGGAAACGGTTTAAATACTTTGCATCGGCACTTTCTATTGCTTTAACAATCTCTTCAACCTTCGCGCTGGCTAAGACGGCTAGCGCGCTTTTAGGCCCAATCCCTTTAACACTCAGTAATTGCATGAATAATTGCTTTTCCTTTTGTGTTTTAAAACCGTATAAGGTGATGTCGTCTTCACGAACAAGCTGAAGCACGAATACTTTGAGTGCTTTACCAACTTCATAATCATACGGATTCGGAGTCACAATTTGGTAACCCACGCCAGATACGTCAACGGTTATGTTTGTAGGCTCAATTTCAGTAATTGCACCTTGAATGTAGTTATACATAAGCAAACCTCCTACGGTTCGTATACGAACTTTGTATATTTAAGCGCGTGTCAAAACAATCAGAATAGTAAATAAGACGACAACAAAGAGTTGTGAACCCGCTTGGACCCAGGCAATGCTCACGCTACTTGGATCACCCTTGAGCGCTTTAAAAGCTGCCGGAACAATTGAGGCAATGAAACTGGCAAACAAGACGCCTAAAAAGGCTATAAAGGCAATAAGACCCGCTTGTCCTAGCTCGTTTAGAAGGCTATCGGAATCATTCAGGTCAAAGAGACGCATCAGACCGAAAGTTAGGAGGCCGATCATACAAGCCATGCCTCCGCCTAGCCATGTATCGACAAGTACATGCCGCATGCGTTGCTTGTCAAGATGCAAATCTGCAATAGATGTAGCTAAAGACTGACTGGCAGCGATGGCCGTTGTTGTTAGTAAAAACGGCCATAGGACCCAACTTATTGGCAGCGGCTCTAAACCGTTCCAAAGTACGCTGAAGACGACGCCTGTTAAACCGAATATAAGCGCAGGTCCAATCAAACTTCTCAACCGATACATCCAGTGTTCTAACCAAGAGTGGGCTCGATTTGCAGCTCGAAGCCCTACAAAGCCGAGTGCATCGTCTTGATTTTCTTTCCGAATGATATCGAGTACATCGTATAGTGTAATAATACCGGTAATTTGATTGGATTCATCTAAGACAGGCATAGCAAGGATATCATACTTGCGCATCGCATCGACGACATCATCAATGGGTTCATTCATGCCAACGCTAAAGTAATCTGTATGCATAATCGTCTTAATCTTACTTGTTTTTGATCGGCGAAGCAAATCTTCGATGACAACAAAGCCACTCACAACGCGATCTTCATCAACGACAAACAACGTTTCAAACAGTTCAACCGATTCAATGCGCTTCTTGAGCAGTGCGAGCACTTCACTGACTGTCATCTCTGGCTTTAGCAGCAGCAATCTGGGGTTCATGTGTCCTGCTGCAGTATGTGGGTCATGTCGCAATGCTTTGGTCAAGATGCTCCGAGCGTTATCGCTTAAATGTTGTAGACAAGCTTTCCGTCCGCTTTCAGCCATACTGCGCAAAATGTCAGTTGCATCATCGGGTTCCATATTTTCAAGGATGCGTGCTGCAAGTGAACTGTCAAGTGTCGCCAGTCTTTTTGCGGCTTGTGCTGCTGGCATATCGGCATGAAACCAGGCCATTTTATATGGATTATGCTCAAGAAGACGGACCATCCGATGATAAGTTTCGATTGGTAGACTCATGGTGGCCATCGCTAAATCGAAAGGTCTCGCGGCAAGTAGTTTTCCTATCAGCAGTTTTTCTCGTTTTTCATGGGTAAGCATCTTGGCAATTTCTTTAGATCGGTTTCTTTTTTTAAGTCGAACAACCATAATCACTGTCCTCCCCTATTTATAGCCATAAACTGAGCGCTCCAATTAGCCCGAGTGTCAAGACAATATGCATTAATGCCCCTAGAAGCCATCCGGAGGCCCAAACCGGGCGAAGGTTGAACCGAGCAAATAGGATCGGGATGAGACTTCCAAGTAAACCAGATAGTGAGCTTCCGATGCTTAATGCCATTCCAGCGATGACGATGAAGCGGATTGTAAGTGATGCAAATGGTAGACTCATAGCAGCTAGCGTCAACAATCCCATAAGCAATAAGCTATACATAAAACCGCTTAACGAGTTTAGCGCCCATTCTTTAAGAACATGTCGATTTTTCGATTCACGATCAGGCAGTTTTTGGCTTTGAAGCGATTGAACAGTGAGGGCTTGTGTTTGAAGCATCATTTGCCCTGTGAGACCAAGAATGAGTGGCCAAACAAGTAATAACGTCATGATCGTTGCTTGTGTAAGGTCTGCTGAGTGTAATATATAACTCAACACTAGAGCCATACCACTTAAAAGGCTCATCCAAAATAACCGCCTACTCAGTGTCACACCAAGTGGCATTTTCGGTGACAAGCCGCCTTGTACTGCATAAGTTCGTCGCGACTGCCGCCATAACACACCAACTGCATCATCCATCGTGATGACACCTAATAGGCGAAACTGCTGATCTACGACAGGCAGTTGATTTATTTGGTAATTTTGAATCAGTTGAATGACATAATCGCTCCGGTCTTCGACTTGTACAGTAAGAATGTCGGTATGCATCAAACTTCTCAAAGTAGTTTGCGCTTCGGCTTCAATCAAAGTCCTCAGTTCAACGACACCTTCTAAAAACCGGTTCTCTCCCGTCACATAGATACGATGAATCGTCTCAAGTGGATTTGTTGCTTTGGCAATTTGCTTTAAGGTGGCGGCCGCTGTCATCTCACCTGGTAAAATCACACAGTCGCTCGTCATTAAAGCACCAGCCGTATTGGTTTTGTATGTTGTCAAGGATTGCAGTGTTTTAACTTGCTCTTGTTCTAGATGCTCATAAATGGCTGTTTTAGCAGACTTTGACATCGCATTAAGAATATCGGCCGCGTCATCAGGTGACAGCGCCCCAATGACATGCGCGGCTTTATCTGCATTGAGTAAAGCAGCTTGTTTTGCGGCGAATGCAGGTTCAAGATGCGTGAACAAATCCGCTAATTGATGAAAGTTCAGTGACAAAATGACGAACTCTCGGTCACGCTCTTCAAGCAACATAAAAACATCCGCAAAATCCGAAGGATGGAACGTGCTGATTTTTTCCTGTAATTGTCTAGGTGAAGCTTGCTGAATAATGGATACAATCGCATCATGTTTAGTGTATAGGGTTTTTGACATGCGAAACATCCTTTCGGTCTTAACTTAGTTTAAAGATAAGGTTATAATTCGTATACAAACTAAATGATTAGTCGATGAACTCGAATTCATAACCGCAAAGTCTAACCGTGTCACCGTGTTTGACACCTTTAGCCCGTAACGCATCATCGACACCGAGGCTACGAAGTTGTCTAGCAAAGCGGCGAATCGATTGATCACGCTTGAAATCAGTCATTTCGAACAAGCGTTTAAGTGTTTCACCTTCAACTTCATACACATTATCATCGCCTAATTTGATTTCAAAATCAGGTGCCGAAGCCTCAAAGGTGTAGGTGACTACGTCCTCTTTATCTGACTCATCATACAAAGCATAGACAGGCGCAGCATCTAGTAAATCAGCTGCTTTAAGTACGAGTAATTCAATGTTTTCTCGCGT
>SKGI01000020.1 GCA_007117555.1 Candidatus Izemoplasma sp.
TACTTAAGCGAGGCCTCTCTGCGACAATCGAAGAGTGGCTCATGGCTGCGGAGTACTTGCTTGCTGGTGGCAACGAACAGGTCATTTTGTGTGAGCGGGGCATCCGAACCTTTGAAACATACACCCGTAACACGCTTGATATTGCGGCGGTTTTAGCGGTTAAGGAGCTTTCGCATTTACCAGTGATTGTCGACCCTTCGCATGCGACAGGCAAGTGGCACATGATTGAAAAAGCGTCCTTAGCGGCGCTTGCGGTTGGCTCAGATGGACTCATTATCGAAGTCCATCATGATCCTGAGCGCGCGCTCAGTGATGGGGCACAATCCCTCAAACCTGATAAATTCGCTACGCTGATGGATCATGTCCGTGAACTTGTCCCCATTCTTGGTAAACGACTGTCATGAATGTCTTTATTGTCGGTCTTGGTTTAATCGGTGCCTCCTATGCCGCAGGCTTAAAGGCCGCAGGACACACAGTGGATGGCTATGATACTGATGTCACTACTTTGCAGAAAGCGCAAAAGGCTGGACTGATTAAAAGCGGCCGGTTAGAAAGCATGCAAGCAGCTGATGTCATCGTACTTGCCTTATACCCTAAAGCGATTCCTGACTTTTTAATTAAACATCAAGATTTATGGTCTAAAACGGCACTCATTACCGATGTATCAGGCGTCAAAAATCCTATTGAGTCAATGCTTGTAAAGCATAAAGATTTTTCGATGCGTTATGTGTCCCATCACCCGATGGCTGGTAAAGCACAAAAAGGCTTTGATGCACATGATGGGTCTTTGTTTCAAGGGGCTAACTGTATCTTAATTGAACGAGACAACATGGACAAGGCGGATTTAGTGCTGCTTAAAACATTGCTTGAAGATCTTGGCTTTGGTCGCTTCATCACCGTCGATGCACAGCGCCATGACCGCTTAATCGCTTTAACCAGTCAACTGACGCATGCCATCGCCGTTGCGCTCATGCACAGTGATACCGACCCACTGACCCCACAAGCGACCGGAGACTCGTTTCGCGATCTGACGCGCATTGCAGAAATCAATGCCCCCATGTGGTGCGAACTCTTTTTAGAAAATAAAACAGCTCTCACTGAAGAAATTACGCGGTTTCAAGCGGTGCTTGAACGTTTGAAGCATCATATTTTAGAAGCTGATGATGACGCTTTAATAGCGCTTTTTGAAAGTTCTACACGGAAACGTAAACAGTTCGACAATCTTCCAAAAAAGGGGTAATTCAATGGACATTCGTGTTTATCCAACACCGCTCAAAGGTACCCTGACCGCGCCCGCTTCCAAATCGCTTTCACACCGTTACGTGATTGGTGCGGCGCTCGCCATGGGCACCAGTCACATTACCAATATCCTTGAAAGCGACGATCTACATGCCACCCAAGATGCCCTCAGTGCATTGGGCATTAAGATTGAAGGTCCAACCATTCATGGCGGAACGTGGCGTGCTGCTTTAGCACCGATTAATTGTCAAGCATCTGGTTCTACCTTACGTTTTATGATGCCAATCGCGATGCGACTTGACGAAGCCACCACCTTCACAGGTACCGGACGCTTACCCAAACGACCGCTCGATGTATATGAAACGTTGTTCGCATCACGCGGTCAATATGTGCGTCATGGGACCGATCCACTCCCTGCAACGGTTCTTGGACCGCTTGAACCGGGTACATTCAACGTCTCAGGCTCTGTGAGTTCACAGTTTATTACGGGTCTTTTATTTGTCTTACCCACTTTAGCAGGTCCTTCGGAAATCATCCTAGAAGGACGCCTAGAATCAGCGCCTTATGTCGACATGACGTGCCAAGTTTTAAACGCTTTTGGGATTACGATCAAAAAGACTTCTACTGGCTTTAAAATCCCTGGTTTTCAAGTCTATCAACCGTTAGAAACGACCATTGAAGGCGATTATTCTCAAGCGGCGTTTTGGTTGGTTGGCGGAACCATTGGTCAAGGCCTTAAACTCGGGGGTTTAAACGAAAAATCTGCCCAGGGTGATCAAGCTGTCATCCCTCTTTTGAAGACAATGGGCGCAACAATCACGTGGCATCAAAAAAACCTAATCGTGCAACCTGCCCCGCTCAAACCACTCGTTGCCGATTTGCGAGACACACCTGATCTTGGACCTGTGATGATGTTGTTAGCGGGGGCGGTTGATGGTTTAAGCACATTCACAGGCTTAAAGCGTTTGCGCATGAAAGAGTCTGATCGTCTCGGTGTCTTACAAACACTGCTTAAGCAGGCCGGTGTCGCAAGCAACCTAAATAACGATACATTAACCATCACCGGACAAGGCGTACTTAAAGGCAACCAACGCTTTAAAACTTACGACGATCACCGCATTGCAATGGCCTTATGTGTCTTAGCTGCTCGTTTTGATCAACCTTTTATTGTCGAAAACATCGAAGTGATCTCTAAGTCTTATCCCCATTTTCTTGACGACTATGCCGCACTAGGCGGACGCTTTGAAACGCTTTAAATTAAAAAGGAGGCGGATTTTATGAACCAATTTGGGTCACTCTACCGCATCACACTTTACGGTGAATCGCACCAACAGGCCATTGGCGTTGTCATTGATGGGGTGCCGCCTGGCACTGTAATCGACCGGGCGATGATTGCCGAAGACCTGAAAAGACGAAACCCGCCGCTTATCGGGACCACCCCACGCAAAGAACCCGACGAAGTCATCATCACATCAGGTGTCGTAAACGGGATCGCCACCGGTTCACCCATCCATGCCATGATTGAAAACAAAAACGTCCGCTCACAAGATTATGACCATTTAAAAGCCCAACCTCGACCGGGTCATGCAGATTTTGTGGCGAACAAGAAATACGGGGGTTTTCATGACCCACGTGGCGGTGGGCGTTTCTCTGGGCGTTTAACCGCTCCACTCGTCATGGCTGGCTCAATCGCTAAAATGTTTTTACCGTATACTTTCTCCCATCGTCTCGTGCAAGTCGGTGCCTTAACTGATATGGATCAACTCGACGATTACTTAAGCGAGATTGCGGCGGCTGGTGAATCGGTCGGCGGAATCATTGAAGTTCGCATCGACGATGTCCCCATCGGCATCGGAGAGCCGATGTTTCAAAAACTTGATGCACAGCTCGCAGCCATGATGTTTTCTATCCCCGCGGTTAAAGGGGTCGAAATCGGTACAGGTTTTTCGGGTATTACCATGACGGGCAGTGATTTTAACGATCGCTTCGTCTCAGAAACAGGCCAAACCGCCTCAAACCATGCTGGTGGTGTCACTGGCGGTTTATCAAACGGCAATCCGATTTTGATAAACGTGTTTGTTAAACCGACCTCAAGTATCGCCAAACCGCAAGAAACTTATGCTTATGATACCGCTTCAATACGCACTTTAGCGGTGAAAGGCCGCCACGATGTGTGCATTGCAAGACGTGCCGGAATCGTCCTTGAAAATGCCGCTGCGATTGTGCTCGCCGATCTCACCTTACATCATCGCGCTTCAAAACCGCTTTAAACCGCGTTATGCAACCGTGCCTTATCCTTTAAAGGGGCACGGTTTTTATTAAAAAAGCGTGCACCCTTTTTGGTACAACGCTTTATGTTTAGAGGTTAAAAGAAACGCGATTGACGAAAGACCACTTTCGTACGAAATAGAAAATCATGCAATGTCCGGCGATCCATCCGTTGACTGAAGACGATGAAAGATACGACGGCATACACACCAATGGTGCTTAAAATAAGGAGCCACTTGACACATTCGCGGGCATGTGCGCGCGCTAGACTGATCGGTTCATTGGATAAATCTACAATATGCGTCCCGGCCATCCGTTTTCCTAAACTAGAAGCACGCCAACGCCACATCGGTAAAAGCGTCACAAGATAAAAAAGCCCAAACACAAATAAGACCGACAACCAAAAAGACCAGTTCATGAAAATCACGACTAAAATGCCAAAGGCAATCGCCACCAACTCGAAGGCAAACCCTTCGATGCGTTCATTAAACTGCGCGGGTAAATGTTTATGTTCTCGCATACGGCTCACCTCCTAGCGCATGAATGTTGTGATTAAAGGACTTTTTCGCTTAAAATGCCATCGATTACTAAGTGGACATCCTCATGGTGATGGAGCGCTGAAGCGGGCAAATCTTCCGTAATTTCACCGCTCAATAACCGCTCGATCGCCTCACGCTTAGCGTCACCTGAGGCCATCAATACGATACTTTTAGCCGCGAGAATCGACTGGATGCCCATCGTAATGGCTTGCGTGGGCACCTCTTCAGGATGGGTAAAAAAGCGGGCATTGTCTTTAACCGTCGCCGCATCGAGCTTGACAACATGTGTGGTCGTATTAAAAGCCGTTTTAGGTTCATTAAACCCGATATGACCGTTGCGTCCAATGCCAAGCAGTTGGATGTCGATAGGATGCGTTTTTAACGCTGTCTCATACGCTTCACATTGCGCTTCTAAATCCCCAAACCCTTTAGGCAGATGACACTGCTTAGGATCGATGTCGATATGTTTAAAAAGTTTCTCTGTCATATACGTATGATAAGACTGAGGATGATTTTGATTTATACCAATGTATTCATCTAAATTAAACGTCCGAACGTGTTTAAACGAAACGCGCCCATCTTGAACCGCCTTGACAAGACGTGTATACACCCCTTCAGGTGTTGAACCGGTCGCTAAACCGAGGACGCTGTTTGGTTTTTTCTGAATGTGTGCAATCAAACGCTCTGCGACATAGTCACACATAGCGTCGTAATCTTCACGGACA
>SKGI01000091.1 GCA_007117555.1 Candidatus Izemoplasma sp.
TATCTAAACTAAGCATTCTAAACAAACGTATTCAAGAGCCAAAGGTTCATTTACACATTTAAGTGGTAGTTTCTTTTGATATCGTTAGCGTGAAGCCACAGATTAGTCTATAATAGACATGATGAACGAGGAGAGGGTACAATGGATTTTGAGTCTTTATCAAACAGCCGCATATTCCAACTGCTCAGTGGCTTGATGAATATGATGTTATTGAACTTGTTGTTTATTTTATCGACTATACTGTCTAGTGGGATTTTACTAGTCCCATCGTTTATTGCTTTGTTTGGTGTTACTGCTGATATTCGGTCTGGTAAAGATTACGAATTGATTAAACGTTATGTGACCTATTTGATTACGCATATTGGCTATGGATTGAAGTTGATGCTTATACTCGTTCCAATTGGATTTTTAACATTCTTAAATATCCAGTTTATTCAAGCCTATGCAGAAATATCTGGCAATGTAACGATGGCGCTTATGTCTTTTTTTGTGTTTGCTTTTTTACTCATTCTTGTCATATTGACAGCCTTGCAAATGATGCTTTGGCGCACACAGATAGAAGTGATGAGTTTTCGTCAAAGCTTTAACTATAGTTTTGCGATTGTGATGAGCAGTTTCCGCAATTTATTGGCTTCGATGTTTCTTATTATAGTCGTAGGAAACCTCATATTTTTGTTTCCGCTTGTGTTGCTGTTTGGATTGATGGCGTTTTTTAGTTATGGCTTCGTTTTGATTTATGAGAAACGTTATCGAGCTATTTTAGAACACTTATCAAAGAAGACACATGAAGAAGATGTAGAAACTTTGAAGGAAAACACGGATTGAATATTTAGGCATTATTTTGCATCGTATCTCATGGATAATATGATTTATGTACTCATAAATTATAATGAGATGAAATAGTGTGAGAAGGTTCGATTGGTAAGATGATTTTACTGGCTATTGATACCTTAGGCATTTACGCACTTTATGGGAACATTTCCTTTCAAATGGAACTGAAACGGCAAATCGGATAAGACTTCTAGAGGCGTGATCACTTTTTTTAAATTATAATCACTTTTGGGATATACACAGTTAACAAATGCTACAAAGATGGTGGACATCTTGAAAAAAGGCGTGACAAACAAGGGGATTCTATATTTAATCCTTGTACTCGTAGTTGTCGGTTGACTCAACCTGTTTTTTAATTCATTCCTAGGCGGATAAACTGAATGCGCCTATACAAAATAGAGGATAAAGAAATAGCGTTAAAAGCCTTCGTTAGAAGGTTTTTTTTGAATGCATTTTGAAGTAAAGGATGTGTGCCGTTTGCGTTACAATGTTTAGCAACACTTAACCCTTTTTGGTCGCTACATAAAAGACGTGCATGAAGTACTTAACCTCAATTAAGGCAAAGTTAAGGAATGCCATCTTGCGGTCAACGTTTGCATTCGCTATAATGGTGTCATGAGAAGGAGGGATTAACATGCCAGAAGTGATCGATAATGTCAAGGTAGGCGCTCTGATTAAAGCACTGCTAAAAGAGCGCAATATGACGCAAGAAGCGTTGGCCAATCATTTAGCGATTTCTAAATCTGCCGTGAGTCAAAACCTTGCAGGGAAAAGTTCTTTTGATTTACAAAACTTAATCAAGATTGTTGAATTATTTAATTTATCGCTTGAAGAACTTTTAAGTCAAAAAACTAATCAAGACCGAGATGTTATTTCTGAGTATGAGCGCTTGACGCGCAAAGGCTTAGAAGCATTGATGAAAGTCGCCCCAGCGGATCTCATTGTCAATGAACCAGATATATATGGTCAAGTATTGATTGAGTATATCATCACGTATCAAAAAACCGATATGTTTAAGTACCTGTTCGATGCGGAGGTATACTTATACCAACCGGAACATCATCACGCCCGCTCGATACTGTTGAAGATGATTGCATTTATGCTTGAGAAAAACATTGAAGGCGTTGAGACAGTCATTTTTGATTATACGAGAGTACAAGGTGCTTTTGATATAGAAGATTTGTCTTATCAAGAGCGCATCTTTAGTTTGTTGAACAAAGATCGGCACCGAGTCACCATAGCACGATTGATGCGCGCGTCTGTCGTTAAAGAAACGGTGTTGTGGTCGGTCTTTAAACAAAAGACACCGCTCAAAGTGATGACGACGGCAAAGTGGCTTGAAATGATTGCGCGTTACCGTCTCGAACGGGTTTTATCGGTCTTTTTCGAAGTATACACTGAGGCAATGTATCACGTCAAACTGATCGATATTTTTAAGAAACATCGTTTTCTTAAAGGTTTACACCACTATATCGATTTTCTCGAACCATTTAAGAAGGGCGATGAGCGATTGAAATTACTTAAAGCTCAAGAAGACCTTAAAGCCATCGCGTACCTTGAAGAACCAGCTTTATTTGAAAAGTTTATCCGCAAAGGATATTTTGAAGACATGAATGATTTGTTAGTTTTCTTGATTGAAGGCAAACACGATGCGATGATTCCGATTGCATTCAAACAGGGCTTAGGACACATTAATTATCGGAAAGTGTTACGGGTTGCGGTCATACATAATCGATTAGATATTCTTAAAGAGCATGGCCAGTATTGTGCATCTAGCGATTTAAACTATTTACTTGGCCAAGCTGACATCGATTCTTATCCTTTGATGATTTATTTGATTCAAAAAGGTGCTAGCTTTGATTTTCGTAACCATAATCTAGAAACCTATCGCAAAGTGAATGGCCTTGTTAAACATCTATTGGATCAAAAAGGAGACGATGCATGATGATGGAATTCATTCGTGAGATGTATGAATGGTTAGTCTTGGCATTATTAATTGGTGTGCTTAGTTTAACGTTCCGTATTTTGTGGCTCAGTCGAAACATGAAACAATACTTTGTAAACCGCAAGTATAAGCTTGAAACATTATATGAATTTGATCCACTGCACCAGGAAGCGACGTATACTATTCGCGTCTTTAATAATAATGTATCAGATACACGCATCGTCGCCGTTGGCTATTATTATAAAGATCGCACCATCGACTACTACGCAAGTTATTTAAAACAAATAGAAGCAAAGCCTGACAGCCGCGTGGTCATTCCATCACGTGATGCGATCAAAGTGGTCGTTGAGGGGGCCTCATTGATGGCAGCGATCGAAGATGTTCATGCAGGTAAAGGCCGGCTTAAGACATTACGGTGTTTTGTGACAGATGTGTTTGGGATGACGACGACCATCAAAGCTCGAAAATTAAAAAAAATAATCAAACGGCACCGAAAAGAAAAAAACATAGGCATAAAACAAGCTAAAAAAGCGCGTTTAAAAGCGATGCGACAAGAACAAAGCGCTTTGCGCAAGCAACGCCGAAAAAATCGAATCATACGTTTTAAAAATAGTTGGCATCGTTTCTTGTTGAAAATAAAAACCCGGTTTCGCCGAAAAGGAGAGAAACCGTGATAGACAAAGAGTGGAGCAAGATGCTTAAACGAGCTCGAATTAAAGCACGCATGACGTATGCAGATGTGTACCGGGTTACGGGTATTGATGTGGTGTTGCTCAAGCACTATGAACAGAATACAGCTAGCCCAATGGGTTCACATTTACAAAAACTAGAGCGTCTATTCAATCTAAAAGAACAGGCGGATTATCCGGTTGGTAAGCAACAGACACCACAATCATTATCGGATTGTTTAAGACCGCGACAATTTGAGCAAAGCTGTTCATTTAAAGGTTGGCTTTTACAGTTTACTCGGCGGTTTACAGGTGCCTTTCAACACAGTCACATTGTTAGAACAAGTATGATTTTGTTGTTGAGCGGCGCGGGTCTTGCTTATTTGACAGATCAGTTTGTGAGCGAAGTTTTTTTCATGAGTGCTTTAGCGCCATTGCTATGGCTTTTAGTTATTTACGCGATGACAAAAGAAGATAGTTTAGGCGCAGCGGGATTGATATACTTATTTGTATTAGGCGGGCTCGCCTCGATTGCTCTTGTGTACCTTTTCCGAAGTGTAACGGGATATCCAGCTGGGTTAGGAGGCGATCTCTTAACAGGTGTGATCGAAGAGGCCGCTAAAATAATTATTGTCTTCTATGCATTGAAACGTTTTAAAGTAGTTACAGTAAAAGGCGGTCTACTCATCGGATTTGTTATCGGTGCAGGATTCGATGTATTTGAGACAGCGGATTATGGTGTTATGGTGTTTCTTGATACATTTGATTATGGCGATATGTATGGTATATTGATTTTGCGAGGACTGTATGCTTTAGTAGGCATTGGGCATCATTTTTGGACCGGCATTCTTGCAGGCACTCTTGTTTATGTCAATACAACTCGAACCCCACAGACTCGATTGTTTAAACATCCAGTCTTCATTCAAATGTTTTTACTCATTTCACTGATTCATGCCATGTGGAATTTTACCGCTGTATCTATACCCTTGCTCTCTTATGGGATCATCGTCATAAGCATAGGCGTCTTTTTAGCTTTTTACCGAATTGCGGAACTTGAAGAACAGCATAACGGTCATTATTGTGTGCTCGAAATACCAAACGATTTAACAGAAGTTTAGTAAAAAAATAAGGCTTGCTCATTCATGCAAACCTTATTTTTTTACTTTAAAACAAAGTAAACTGAACCATACGGAACACATCAATGATCGAGTTTGAAAGATAGCGGACTGTACGTGGATCGACTTGGGTCATACCAGGATAATGACTGGCTCGATAAGCTTTACTTGCAGTCGTGAATGACAGTGTTACATCAAACTGACTTGGCAAGGTAAAGCAGGGTGAAGACAGGGATGTAAGGGCTGCTTTCACTTCAGCTTCAATGGTGTTGCATACCTGGTGTGGATGGGGATAAATGAGAGTATTACCTGCTGCTTGTTGGGTTGCCGTCGTTTTGATAGTGGGATAGTGAGTATTAATTGTCTCAATCAAGGCTGCGTCACCACTGACAAAGACAACTGGAACCCCCATACTTGCGGCCAACATGGCATGTAACTCGAACTCACCAACCCGTTGACCGTTGAGAATGAAGTCAGTCAGCTCAAGTGATAGGGTATGCGCCAGTGGATTACCATCTGTTCCTGAGGCACTATGGTAACCAATCATAATGACTGCATCATAGCCGTCATCAAGTCCATATAACATACAATGGGGATGCTCGTTAAAACCACTAATAAAAGAAACCGTTTCGGGCAATGCTTCAACATCAAGGTTGTCAGCGCTGTCATGCGCATCGCGGACAACAATCTCCTGCGCCCCTGAAGCGTGAGCACCTCGACATGCGGCGGCGACCTCGTTTGTCATCCGCCTTGCATAGCGTTCATATTCAGGATTACCTTTTGTTGCTTGCGCCCAAGTACGAATGCCTGTGACGCCTTCAATATCGGCGCTAATTAAAACTTTCATACGTTTACCTCATTTCAATAATTTTAGCTAACGGTTTAAAAAGCTAGATCTTAAACACTTTTAGTGTATCATAGATTGACTTAAGAAAAAGTATTTCTTAAGACCATTCATAGTTAAGCCGATTGAAAAGCTGATCATCGGTTGACCGATTACGCATGTTCAAGCAATATTCACAACTTTATGTGATGGTCTTGTTATGATGAGATTAGAGGAGTGGATAGTATGCGCAAAATGATACTTTTATTCGTTTTTTTCAGTTTTGTTATTGTCAGTGGGGCGTGTGAGGCACCCGTCCCCATTTCTGACACGTATCGAGTCACGTTTGAAACAGGGGACGGTGAAACCTTACCATCGGTTCGTGTTTTGCGCGATGAGACCATGACATTGCCAATACCAGTAAATGAAGGGCACACTTTTTCAGGTTGGTATCGAGACAGTGATTATCAAATGCCTTTTACGGAAAGTGACCTAGTCAATGAACCATTGACTTTGTATGCCGCATGGACCGTGCAAACTTTTACCATACAGTTCGATACACGGGGTGGTGAAGATATACCACCACTTGAACTGCCTTACGGCAGTGCTTTGGCGTTGCCAGAAGCGGTGCATGAAACCGCTGTGTTTGGGGGATGGTTCGTGGATGAAACATTGTTTACGCGGTTTACGCAATCATCGATGCCCGCTGAAAATTTACAGTTATATGCCCGTTGGTTAGGGGATACCGCTGCCGGGTATGATTTTTTAGCACAAACGCCGAGTTCAGATTTAGATGATGTCATGGCACTGGCAAACTATCTTGATTATATGCTCTTTAATCGTTTTACTGAGCAAAGCGTCAGGTTGTTGTTTGCCTTTGATGATTTAGATCATATCCTTGACGTGGCGTTTGAAGCACGTCATATTCAAGCCAATGTCTCACTTTCTTTTAGTTATAACCCCAATACATCTGTACTAGATATTATGGCCACTTACAGTGAGGAAGCCATCATGAGCGCGAGCGAAGCACCCGCTTATCCATTAATTCCTTTTTATCAGCCCCCGTTTGTTTCTGAGCGTGATGAAACATTTGATACGTTCGAAATTGATTTTGAGACTAAGACGTACCCCGTTGTGACAACCGATCAATTGTATTTCGTTATGGAAAAAGGTTACCGACCGATTTTTGAAGTTCCCGATACACCTGCGGAACGCGCTTATAAGCAAGCGCGTGAAGTGTTGCGTACGATCATCGATGATTCCATGACCGATATAGAAAAACTTCAAGCGATGTATGCTTGGCTCATCGAACATGTGACGTATGATGGGGCATTGCTTGACAAGTTGATTTTAGGCGAAACTGATTTGAACCGTTACAAAGGCTTTTATCTTGAAGGGGTATTTGATGACGGTCGGGCTGTGTGCGATGGATACTCTAAAGCCATGGTTGTCTTTGGTCGAATGGAAGGTTTAGACATCGTGCGTGTCGTCGGTCGACCTGCTGATCCAACGAATACTGTCTTGCATGCTTGGAACAAGGTATTGCTTGGTGAAACGTGGCATATCATTGATGCAACGAGCGGCAATACCCTCTTGATTGGGGTTGAAGAGACAAGAGAAATGTTTAGCCATGCATTTTTCCTCATTGATCAAGAAACGATGGAAAATCATTACATTGCCACCTCGCATCTTGATGTGTTTGCGGAAGGCGGCATCGATGTGTATAGTCTATTGACTTATGAACTTGAGGGAGAAACATATACGCGTCTGATTGAAAGTCAAGAAGACCTCAATCGCGCTTTCCGTTATGCTGCAATGTTTGAAGATATGAATATGACCTTTGATGTGCGTCTAGCTTTTGACTATGATGACGATCTTTCACAAGCGATTCAAAGCGCAATGGCGGCGGCAGGATTTGGTTCAGTCCGGTTTAATCTTCTTGGTGACGTTTTAGTTTTTTCTCAATCTTAAAAATAGTTTCAATGTTAAAAAGAGATACGCTTGAAAATAAAAACGCAGTTCGATGTGTTTATTTCATGATATAATGAACCATGATAGTCGTACGAGGTTGTTGGGGATAGCCTTGTCAAGTTTCATGTCAATGAAAGGCGGGACGGCATGCAAAATACACTGACAAAGCAAACCATTGAAACACCATTAATCGAGCTTGATTTCAGTCTTGATACAGTTCAAGTGAATTATGTGAATGAAGCATGGAAAACTTATGTCACTTCGCAAGCTGAAACTAGCCGCTTTTTAGCAGCGCCCCCCTTTATTGATTCCCTTCTTGGATGCATTAAATCCGACATCTCAATGACTCGGATTGGCACGTATGGTGCGTATGAGTTGTTGTGCTTTCCGTTAGCAACAAACCGCGCAGTTGTATTAGCGAGCCAAACTGATTCCGCAAGTCAGTCTTATCATGAGCACATCATTGAAAATATGTTGCTCGCAGCGTATGTGATTGAACCGGGCTCACCACACAAGGTATTATACTGCAATCGCTATATTGAAACTTTGACGGGGTATATTCCAAAACAGTTTATCAACACGCAGTTTTACACCACGCGCATTCATCCTAGCGATGTTGATCGTGTGCTTACAGAAGTTGATCATGCTACGCAAAACAAACAATCTTTTGAGTTTACGTATCGCTTTCAACGCGCTGATGGGCATTGGATTTGGGTTTATGAGCGAGGTCAAGCCATATTTAACGCAAAAGGCGAAATACAGTACTATATTGGCACCATCATGGATGTCAGTGAAGGTAAAGCTGTCCGCAACATTCTCAAACGTCAAAAACAGTTGCTCGATGCTATTTTAAAAGCGACACGAACCATTCTTGAAGCAGAAGATCTAGACGCTGTTTTGAATGATTGTTTTGAGTGGCTAGGCACAGCGTTAAATATTGGGAGGATTTATTTTTATAAAAACGCATCACATCTAGGAAAACTGTATACAAGTTTAACCCATGAATGGGCCGCTTCAAATGTCGCGCCAGTCATTGATGATCCCGACCAACAAAACATTCCAGTTGATGCCATGCCTGAATTTTTCGAGCCTTTGCTTAATGGCAAGCCTTTTGAACATATTGTTCAAGATATTTCGGATGAAGCTTTGCGCAACCATCTTGAGGCACAACAAATTCGCTCGCTGCTTGTTTTTCCCGTATTAGTACATGAACAATTTTACGGATTTGTCGGCTTTGATGAGGTCGAAGAAAACCGGTCATTCAGTGCGCTTGAACATGATTATCTTGGCTCCTTTGCACGCAGTTTATCGACAGCGCTTACAAAAAAGGCTGATGCAGCGGCCATCGCTTCTCAAAACCAACTGTTTCAAACGATTTTTGAAGCAATTGATTCGGGTATGGCCGTCTTCGACAATGCGTTGCGTGTGCTCCATGTCAACGAAGCCATGCGCCCTTTCTTGGTTAGAGACTTTGAACCTGGTGCTACCTGTACGTCATTATTTAAAGATGATATGGTCGTTTGTGAAAACTGTCCAGTAAAACAAGCGTTTGATTTGAAACAAACGTCGATCTCTTATCGAAAACTGAAGCATCACGACAATTTGGTCGATGTCGAAATTAAAGCGTATCCCATTTTAGATGAACGTATGCGCGTTCGCCAAGTCGTTCAAGTGATCCGTAACATTAGTGAACAAAAAGCGTATGAATCAAACTTAAAAATGTTGAGTGAAACGGATTACTTGACCGGGGTATATAATCGCGCTTATTTCGAGCGGAAACTTGAAGCTTTTGATGAACTAAAGCAAGAAGGTTATGCAATCATGTCGCTTGATATTGATGGCTTGAAACTCATTAATGAAACGTTAGGTAGTCATGTTGGGGATCTAATTTTAAAAAGTTTAGGCAGCGTGTTAAAAACGTATGGCGATGAAAAATCGTATGTTGGTCGGATGGGCGGCGATGAATTTGCGGTTCTTTACGAAAGTGCTGAACAAGCGCAACGTGTAGCACAAAACATTGAAACGCTTGCGAATCAGTTATATGCTGACCTTTCAAACGGCCTCGAAAGCATCCCACAAAGTGTGATTAGTTTCTCTATTGGTGTCGCTAAGCAAGAAGGGGACATGAGTGCTTTTGAAGTGTTGCGTCGTGCAGACAATATGATGTATTCGCAAAAACTACGTAAAGGTCAAAGTGCTAAATCAACCATTGTTAAGACCTTGATTGAAACGTTAAAGGCGCGTGACTTTGAAACAGAACGTCATGGTGATCGCTTACATCATTATGTCAGCCAATTAGGGCGTGCATTAAAACTATCAGAAAGTGACATGGTACTGCTTGAAACTTTGGCGGAGGTTCATGACATTGGTAAAATCGGCATTCCTGATGCGATTTTGTTAAAGCCAGGCAAGTTAACTGAACAGGAATGGGAGATTATGAGAACCCATCCAGAAAAAGGCTATCGAATCGCTTCAAACAGTCCTGATTTATTGCCGGTGGCGGATTTGATTTTAAAACATCACGAGCACTTTGATGGTTCAGGCTATCCGTTTGGCTTGACTGGTGAAGAAATCCCTTTGCTTTGTCGGATACTTGCGGTCTGTGATGCATACGATGCGATGACAAGTCATCGTCCCTATCGTGCCGCCATGCGCCAAGCTGAAGCGATTGCTGAACTCAGACGATGTCGAGGCAGTCAGTTTGATCCTGATGTCGTTGATCAGTTCATCGATGTCTTATTGAATCAACAGTGAAAGTGATTCCTGTGGAGGTATAAACTATGAAGCGGTTTTTCGGCGCACTCGTTACATGTTTTCAAGTATTTTTTTACGTGGGTATAGGTGTTTCAGCGCTCGCCTTCGTATTTCAGTTTTTTACCGAATTAATCACGTTTAGAACGTTTGGGAATATTCTTTTAACTACAATCGGCTTTTATGGGGGTTATTTTTTGTTTTATAGAATCTATTATTGGCGTTTTGACCAAGAACCGTATGAAACCTTACCAGAACAAATTGAAGCGTTAGAGTCTAACGATCAGTCACCAAAATAATAGCCCGCATAGGCGGGCTTTGTTATGTATTGTAGGGGGATGGGTTGTGTGTGTCGCGTTGATTGGGTTCAAACGCTTTTAAATAAGCAATCACTTGTTTTGTCAAGTGTGTCGGTGTGCTCGCACCACTTGTAACCGACACATGATTGTACTGCCGTAGTTTCTTTGGATCAAGGTCGGCAACCGATTCAATAAGTGAAGCATCAATGCCCGCTTTGATAGATACTTCGACGAGTTTACGACTATTATTTGAGCGTGGGTCACCGACGACAAAACAGTGGTCAATCGTGTCAGGTTGACGCATAACCGCAAGTTGTCGTAAGCGTGTTGCTTCGCACTGTTCATCGAGCAGTTCAACTTCTGGAAAACGTTCTTTTACAGCCTCAAACAAGTGATACACATCAAAGAGACTCATGGTTGTTTGGTTAGTCATGGAAATAGGCCCTTTGAGTTTGGGTAAGGCGTCAATATCGGCGAGTTTTTCTAGTAGATAGACACCGGGACCGTAACTGAGGACCGTTTCGCTTTCAGGATGATTTTTTCTCCCAACAAACAAAACAGTGTGGCCAACACTAAGCGCACTTTTTACAGCGTCTTGAGCATGCAAAACATCGACACATGTCGTAGCAACGAGCGTTAGGCCCTTTTCCTGAATGCGTTTATAGACAGCACGCGATGCTCCGTGTGCTGTGATGACGACGGTACCATGGTCAATTGACTCTAGTAGTTCTAACCGTGTTTTCTGGCGATCATCAAGGGTGATGATGCCTAGCGCATCAAGCTCTTCAACAATTTTCCGATTATGAACAACCATGCCCAATACTTGAATAGGTCGAGGGACGCTCTTATCTTTCGCAAGTGCTTTAAGTTTTTGCGTTGCTTGAACAACACCATGACAAAAACCTCTTGGTGTCAATGCAGTGACTTGCATGGTCGAACCCCCTTTTTCGCGATTTGTTTGGAAATGAGACGGTTCTATTATACAATGAACTTGATGAAAAGAGGCGATTAGATGGAAAAGATCAGTCCATATATTAAAAAAGCGCTCAAGGCATTGAATTTTGAGCATTTCACCGAGGTTCAGTCTGCCGTGATACCAGCGGCTTTAGCAGGAAAAGATTTAATGGTATCAAGTCAAACAGGCACAGGGAAGACGCACGCATACCTCATTCCTGTTTTTGAGCGGCTTACTGCGCAAGATGATCACGTTCAAACAGTCATACTTAGTCCAACCCGTGAGTTAGCCACACAAATCGAACAGTTTGCCAAACAGATTGCATCGCAAGCCCCTTGGGCGATACGCATCGCATTATATACAGGGGGAAAAGACAGAGAACGCGAATTAGAAGGACTCAAAAAGCACCAACCGCATCTTGTGATTGGTACGCCTGGACGCATTAAAGATTTGGTTGCGACATCGCATGCATTGAAGATTCATACGGCGAAAACTTTTATCATCGATGAAGCAGATATGGCGCTTGAAAGTGGATTTTTAGAAGCGATTGAGCACATTTATGCCGACATCCCTTCAAGCGCTCAGATGATGGTATTTAGTGCAACCTTGCCAGAATCTTTAAGACCCTTTTTGAAGCGCTCTATGCGCCAGCCACGCATCATTGATCTTGTTGATCATAGTTTGCAAAACTTAAACTTGACACATACATTCATTAAGTGCACGCCAACTCGGACGAAAGATGATCGCTTAAAAGAATCGCTTGCGTCCATCAATCCTTATTTGGCCATCATCTTTGCCAACAAAAAAGAAACGGTAGAAAGATTAGGTAAAGAACTGTATCAAGCCGGTCATAATGTGACAGTATTACATGGCGATTTACCTCCGCGACGGCGCAAACAAATTCTCAATGATATTCGTCGTCTAAAGTATCAATATGTTGTTGCGAGTGATATGGCCAGTCGCGGTATTGACCTTGAAGGGGTATCACATATTATCAACTATGATTTACCAAAAGATATGGCCTTTTTTGTGCACCGGATTGGCCGTAGCGGTCGTATGGGTCAAAGCGGCGAAACGATCAGTTATTTTACCGATCAAGATGGCGCGGCATTTTCATTTATTGATAAACACCGTATTCAAATTACTGTTAAAGGTGGTGCACAGCCTGAAACACCTAAAAAAAAGGCTACCGCATCAAGTGGTACACGTCGCGTAAAAGATACGGCATCACAAACGGCAAAAAATACAACGACATCAAGACGAAAAAGGAGACGATAATATGCGTTTAAAACTTGGATCACACGTTGCCATGCAAGGAAAGGCGATGTTATTAGGCAGTGTAGAAGAAGCTTTATCTTATGATGCGACTGCTTTTATGATTTATACTGGTGCCCCGCAAAACACACGTCGCCGGGCTTTAGAACAACTTCAAATCGAACCGGCACAAACGTTGATGGCAAACCATGACATGCCTTTAGATCATATCATTGTCCATGCGCCATATATTATGAATCTTGCCAATCCTGACAAAGAGAAGCGACAGTTTGCGATTGAGTTTCTTGTTAGTGAAATCAATCGGACAGCGGCCATCGGCGCTAAACATATCGTTTTACATCCTGGCGCACATGTCGGTCAGGGGGCAGACAAAGGTATTGCAAATATAGCCGAAAGTCTTGATGAGGTCTTTGCACAAACCGAAGGTGTTGATGTTAAGGTTGCCCTTGAAACAATGGCTGGAAAAGGAACAGAGATTGGCCGAAACTTTGAAGAAATCCGAGCTATCATCGATCGGGTTAAGCAGCCTGATCGATTAAGCGTATGTTTTGATACATGCCATACACATGATGCAGGCTATGACATCAAAAACGATTTTGAAGGGGTCATGCGTCATTTTGATGCGGTAGTAGGTTTAGAGCGGATTGGTGTGTTCCACATCAACGACTCAAAAAACATTCAAGGCGCCGCAAAAGACCGCCATGAAAATCTTGGGTTTGGCCATATTGGTTTTGATGCCCTCTCTAACATTGTTCATCACCCGGACTTTTCCCATATTCCTAAAATACTAGAAACGCCTTATGTGACGGAAAATGATGCTTCTAAAGCGCGCCTTTATCCGCCTTATAAACATGAGATTGCGATGTTGAAGTCTAAGACATTTGATCCAGCCATGATTTCACGTATTCGAGCAGCGCATCAGAAATAATATTGCTTGGTAAACCATATCATGGTATAATTAAAGTAACTTGCCGTGGCATGCTTTATTCGTTGCCTGGCTGAATCTATCGGTCCTAACACAGGACCGCCATGATAAAATGGTGAGATGCTTCATGCATCCACCATTTTCTATTCAAGGAGGCGCTATGGATTCTTTTAACTTACATCCTTTGCTCGCAGACATTCGCTGGTTAAAAACGAGCACGTATTTAGAAGCGCATCGCCAAAGATTTCCTAATTTGCCTAAAGCGGACCAAACAGTTGAGGACTATGAAAGCATGGCCGTTTTATGCTTGTCTTACCCCAAAGATTCAGTCGCCCATAAAGGCGCGGGCTATGGTCTTATGGCCCGTTACACGTATGGGATTGACTATCACCTTGTTTATGCGGATATTTTCAAAGAGTTAGAAAAGCAATACAGGGCAATAGGGGTACGAGCTAAAGGTTATGCCGATGTTTCACCCATCGATGAACGGTTTGCGGCGGAACTTGTTGGACTAGGCTATATCGGACACAATCAACTACTCATCCATCCAAAGTATGGAACCTATCACTTTTTAGCCGTCCTTTTAGTGGACATGCCGACACCGGAAAACGTACCGATCAACCGTGATGATTGCGGGTCTTGTAGACGTTGTATTATGGCTTGTCCGACGGGGGCGCTTGGCGATGTCTTTCAAGTTAGAAAATGTTCATCGTTTGTGACTCAGGCAAAAATCGCCTTGACGCCTGAAGATGTCAAACCACTTAAAACGGTTTTGTTTGGGTGTGACATTTGTCAAAAAGTTTGCCCAAAAAACCGCCATATAGAATTGCCTAAACACACTTTGTTTCAAGAAGACGATGCGGCTCAACTGCATTTACCAACGTTACTGTCTCAATCTAATAAAGCCTTGCAAAGAACTTACGGTAACTATGCGTTCATGTTTCGAGGCGGACTCGTTTTGAAGCGCAATGCCTTTGCATTGCTTTTTACGCAAAACCACTTGAGTAGTTTACCGCTGATGCGCACCGTCTTCAAACAGTATGTCCATGTGCCGTGGTTTGCAGAAACGGCAAGTTGGATGATTCAGACTATGGAGGAATCACGATGAATCATATTGTCTTATTTGAGCCTGAAATCCCTCAAAATACCGGGAATATTATTCGAACTTGTGTCGCCACAAACGCAACCTTACATTTAATCCGACCGCTTGGGTTTATGTTTAGCGAACGGACATTTAAACGGTTCGCGGTCAATCATTTTGAACACCTTACGTATCACCTTTATGATGATTTCGATGATTTTTTTGCCCGTAATGACGGTCGGTTTTACTTTATGACCCGTTACGGTGAAAACACGCCAGACACATGCGATTTTACAATCGATGAAAAGCGACCGATTTACTTAGTATTTGGAAAAGAGTCTACAGGATTGCCAGAGGCCATTCGCACAACGTATCATAACCAATGCTTTCGCTTACCGATGACTGATAAAGTTCGCAGTTTAAACTTAGCAAATACAGTCGCCATCGTACTTTATGAAGCTTTGCGCCAACAAGCGTACGCTGGCTTATATCGCCACGAACCCAAGCGAAATTAGCCTAGGCAGATAAATCACTGTTTATCCCATCATTTTATGGTATAATGGTTGCACAAGGATGTGATGAACGATGTGTGTGAACCTTTGGGACGATCTCGTTGTCCAAAGCTACAAACACAACGCTAAACTTCATCGCATATGGGCGCACGCCACCGTTGTTGATTATGATGCGGATTCGGTTGTGCTGGCGAATTATCGTACCAAAGTCATTGAGGCAAACGGTCGTTTTTGGTATACCCGTGAACCATCGGTCACCTGGTTTTTTAAACAGCACTGGTTCAATATCATTGGGATTATTCGACCAACAGGCATTTTTTACTATTGCAACATTGCCTCCCCATATTTGATTGATGATGAAGCGTTGAAGTATATCGACTATGATCTCGATATCAAAGTATCGCCTGACTATAGTTATACTGTACTTGACCGTAAGGAATACAATCGCCACAAAATCAAGATGGAATATTCCGAACATTTAAAACACATTTTGGAGAAAGAGCTCGCCCTTCTTAAACAGTGGGTTGAGAATCAAAAAGGACCATTCGCCCCGGGTGTTGTTGAAACGCTTTATGCGCGTTACAATGAAGAGGTCTACAAAAATGGGTCCAAACGTTAAAGCCGGCTTGCCGGCTTTTTGTGTGGTGAATCATGACTATTTATAAAACTTCTTAATAGCATTGACAGTCGACTTGCACTCGGTTATACTGAAATCAGCATGCTAACTAATTGGAAAAATTACAAATAAAGGAGTCTACATGAAAAAGCTTATTGTACTAGGTTTATTCAGTTTGTTTGCCATCCTCTTAAGTGGGTGTCAGTTTGGTTCAAATGATGCTGAGCAGGTGCTTACCATCTACTCAGAACGCCATTACGACACCGACCGTGAAATATATGCCTTGTTTGAAGCCGAAACAGGTATCCAAGTTAACTTAGTGCGTGACAGTGCTGATCCACTGATTACCCGTTTACAAAATGAAGGTGAAGATTCTCCAGCGGACCTGTTAATCATTGCGGATGTCGGTCGTTTGCATCGAGCAAAAAGCTTTGATTTGTTACAGCCAATCACATCCACTGTTTTAGAAAGCAACATCCCAGATATTTATCGGGATGAGGCAGGATACTGGTTTGGCTTAACGCGACGTGCGCGCGTCATTGTGTATCACCCAGAA
>SKGI01000137.1 GCA_007117555.1 Candidatus Izemoplasma sp.
CGTGATGGACAAAGCCAGTTCGATCTGATTGAAATTATGGCGTGTCCAGGTGGTTGTATCGGCGGCGGTGGCCAGCCTTATCATCATGGCGACCCCGGCGTCATTAAAGCTCGACAAGAAGCCTTATATCGTTTAGATCGTAGTTTGCCTAAGCGCAAATCGCATCAAAACGAAGAAGTGATGAAACTTTATGCCGATTTCCTAGATAAACCAGGTTCATCTAAAGCCCATCAATTACTTCATACAAACTATAGCGCTAAACCGCGCATATGAAAAAATCCCCTTTAGCCAACGAATTATTGGCTTAAGGGGATTTTAGTTTATTTAGGTAGACGGGCTGTGATCATTGCGGGCTGCAAGAATCTCATCAAGCGCTGCTTTCACACGGCCAGGTAATCCGTAAAGTTTCTTTTTTGGAATGCTACAAATCGCAACACGCAAACCGCCGTATACATTTACGAAGAAAATATTGAGTGTTTTAAGCTTGAGATGCAGTTCATTTTTGATGACTTGGCGGTCAACACGAATCGTCACAAAGAAACCTTCGTTATAGGGATAAAGGGGTAAACCCACCGCTTCAGCTTCTGATACAAATATCGCTGCCCGCTCATTCAACAATGTGACAAAGTCAGATTTTTCCGCTAAATAACTTTTTTTAAGTGTAGAATCTAAGGCGAGATCTGCAAAAACACGCATCCCACCATTATTGACTGTCGACCAAACACCACGTGCCGTATTGGCACAAGCATGCATAAACTTTTCACGTTGGTTTTCATTCGTAGAAAATAAGACTTGTGCGCCCACGCGCATGCCATAAGCTGTCAATGTTTTCGATACACTGAAAGCAATGACCACAAGAACGTTCTCAGGTAAAGTTTCATAGCGCTTAAACATTCGTTTATAGTCATCACCCTTACGATTATAATCAATATAGGCGATGTCATGAAGTAAAATAAACGGACCACTTTGCGACAGTTTCTCCACGATAGATTGGACTTGATCCCACTCTGATTCCGTCATGGTATAGCCAGTTGGGTTTTGACAAGGATCATTGATGAATGCTAGAACTTTTCCTTGTTCTTTCATGACCCTTTCGCATGTTTCTTGAAACGAATCAAGATTAAACCCACCTGCTTCTGAAAAAAGCTGATAACTTTCGATTGCCACTCTATGCTCTTTTGCGATGGTGACGTATGGGCCCCAACCAATGTCTGGATAGATGACTTTTTGTCCAGGCATTAAACTGTTTTTAATCGTACTTGAAAGTGCCCCTGTGCCACCAGGCGTGGCAATGATATCACAAGTGGGTGAAAAGCCAACCGCTTCAAAGAGCCAGTCTTTAACAGCTCGACGGTACTCTTCAGATCCCATGATACTACTAGCATATTTGGCTTTTTGTATGTCTTCAACTTGATCAAAAGCGCGGTAAACACTGTCAAAAGTCAACAGTTTACCTGTCTCATCAAAGTAGGTTCCAAAGGCCCCATTAACAACCTGTTCGGGTCCATCGCGTCGCATGGCCTCGATGGCACCTGAACTGGCCTCAAAAACCGTATCAACAATTTCTTTGTCGTGTACTGCCTCACTAACAAATAACTTCATTTTATCACTTCCGCTCGTCGTGTTGGAGTCTTGTCATCAAACTATCAAGTGCCTCTTGCGGGAGACGTTCTTCACCATCAAGTGCTTGTAAGTAATCAAGACGTTGCGACATTCTTTGTTTAAATGCTTCGACGTAACTTAAATCTTTAAAATTAGGGCTGAATCCGTCAGTCACGGCATAAGACAAATCCTTAAACAAATCGAAAGATTTCATTTCCACAGTCGCATCAACAACTGATTCAACAAGTCCAAGCGTCACATGAGGTGGGATTTTAGTCGCTTCAAAATGGCCTGTATTTAAAATATAACATGCAACATCATGTGCTTCAAACAACTGTTTGAAATGGTGGTAATCCGATGCAAGAGGATATAGACGGAACGGATTAGCATAAGGGACCATGGCGAGCTTAGTCGTATCTGCCCCATGTTCAGCACTAGTTCTTTTTGTGGCTAATGTGGCGCCTAAGGTTGCTGCGAGTGTAGGATTATGAACTTGCATCAATGGTGGTAAAGTGTCGTCTTTCATAATCCAAAAAATCGCCTTGATTTTCTCATCAAAAAAGTAGCGCCGATCGCGCGTCCAAAACTTTGACTTGACCGCACGGCCATTTCCGTTACGGATGTCTTCTGTGACAGGCACAACGGCTCCAAACGTATCCCGTGTGACCCCAACATTTTGCAAAGTCAATAAATATTTATGATCTGGACTATCTGTTGGGTAATCTTGAACTTTATCAAAATAAGTCGGTTCTAGTGATACTGTTGCCCCATCATGATTGTCGATAACAAACGCATCATCATGTAAAACTGTCACATGTCCAAGATTTGGGTGACGTGCATGCGTAATGGTGCTTTTGCCGGAGCCTGAAAGCCCAAACACACCCATCACAAAATTGCCCTCATTTGCGGTTTCAAATCTTTTTAGACCGCCATGACAAGGTGTAAATCCTTGTCTTTCTGCGATTGACCAAGCCATCGTTAAAGACCCTTTTTTGTGTTCGCCAAAATAACGCATGCCAAACAAAGCAGCGCAATTATGATCGCGATCAAAAACACATAAGCCTTCCGGATGCCCGTCGATGAATGTGTCTGGATCAGAATAAAGTAAGATGTCGCCTTCATCAAAAATTTGTGAGTTTCCATACATCGCTTGGGTTTCTTCATCAAGCACTTGGAAGTTGAGCATCCAAGAGTATAATGTGTTTTCAAAACCTTCAGGAATTAAAAGATGCGCTTTGACAGTAAATTTTTCATGCAAGCCAATAACGGCTGTCGCATGATATAAAGTTCGATCGCGATTCGCAAAGATGCCTTCGCGTAACATTTTAGCCGTCGATTCGATTGTATCTTTAGTGACGATGCGCCGCGCTTGAGCTTGGCGTCCAGTGATGGCGCCATCATTAAAAAGGAGCACTTTTGCATCGATAGGTAATCCAAGCGCTTCAGGTTGTTCTACTGGCAGATCAGTCAAGATAGTTCCAGGCGAATGCTTGGCAAGATGATACGCTTCTTCAAGTGTTTCAACGCGCACAACGTTGTTTTGATAATAGGCGGTTTCAATGGTTGTTCGAATGCGGTTAAACAGCTTAGGGCTTGCAGAACCGATTTCACTTTTAGGTAAGTTGCTTCTAGTAGCCATAGTAACTCCTCTCTAAACGATAAAAAAGCAGAGACTGCTTTTTTATTCAATATTCCATTTGAACTTGCTTCTAGCATCGACAAAATCGCTTTGCACGCGCATCATTTTATCGATTCGGCGTTCTGCCATAAGGTTTGCAGCTTTATACGTTGGGATTTTTTCACTTCGGCTGATCGTATAAATATCCATCAAACGATCATAAATGCCATCACAAGTTTGAATCGCACTTGGTTCATGATAACCAATCATTTCATGGTAAACGTTGATGACGCCCCCAGCATTGATCACAAAGTCTGGGGCGTATAAAATACCCATTTCATCAAGCATATCACCATGGCGTTCTTCTTTAAGAACATTGTTCGCAGCGCCTGCAATAATCGACGCGCGCAGTTGTGGAATGGTATCGTCATTGATGATAGCTCCGATGGCGTTTGGTGAAAAAATATCACATTTCTTGCCATAAATTTCATCAGGTTCTACATAGATTGCTAAAGGATAAAGCTTTTTAAACGTGGTCACTTTATCTGGGTCGATATCTGTAAAGTAAATGCGGCGAATGTTATGTTTTTGCAAATACTGAACCATTTCTTGTACGACCGCGCCCACACCTTGGAAAGCAATCGTTAAATCATCGAGATTATCATGGCCGAATTTCTCTTTGACTGAAGCGAGCATACCCATGTAAGTACCGCGTGCGGTTAATACAGTTGTACTCCCTGCACCTTTACGAAGTACACCGGATACATAATCAGTTTCCATATCCATATACTCACAATCTTTAAGCGTGATGTTCATGTCTTGTCCTGTATAAACGCGTCCTTTAAGGCTTTGAATGTAACGGCCGTAAGAGCGGAAGAACTCTTCGCTTTTAAGTTTTTTTGGATTGCCGATGATGACAGTTTTGCAACCGCCGATGTTTAATCCTGCGGCGGCATTTTTATAGGTCATGCCTTTGGCTAAACGAGTGACATCGTATAAGGCATCTTCTTCACTCGCATAATCGAAAAAGCGTGTGCCACCGCAAGATGGACCAAGACGAGTATCGTGAATGCATGTAATACCTTTCAAGCCTGTTTCTTTGTTGTGGAAGTAAATGATTTGTTCAAAACCTTCGTTTGAATAAGAAAAGACGTCATTGCTCAATTGATTTTTTTTGTCCATGCCAATCTCCTTTTATATTTGTGATTTGATAGTTGTTTAAGTTGTTTGTGCTGCCACAAGCGCACCCAGTGCAATCGAATACAGTTTACTCTCAGTTGAGTCCGCTCGACTAGTTAAGACGATGGGACGTGTTGCCCCGGCGATAATGCTGGCACTTTTTGCTTGTGCAAGAAACATCATACTTTTATAAAATACATTGCCAGAC
>SKGI01000064.1 GCA_007117555.1 Candidatus Izemoplasma sp.
AGATATTCTTGATCAACTTTGGTGGAAAATTGATCGCCATCAAACATTAGAGACTGTTTATCAAAGCGGTTTAGTCAGCGGTATTGATTTTCTAAAAAACGGTGTGACAACTGTCATTGATCACCATGCTAGCGGCACCATTAAAGGCGCGCTTGGTCAACTTAAAAAAGCCTTAACGGAAACTTTATCATTACGAGCTATTTTAGCTTTTGAAACGAGTGATCGTTTTGATGTAGAAGAAGCGATTGCCGAAAACTTAGCGATGATTAAACATCCAGTACCGCATAAAGTCGCTGCATTATTTGGATGTCATGCATCGATGAGCTTATCTGAAGTAACGCTTAAAAAAGTTAAAGCCGTATTAAACGACATTCCGATACATATTCATGTGGCTGAAAGTGCGTTTGATCAAGAGCATGCCATGCATCATTACGGTGAACGTGTTATCGAGCGTCTAGAAAGACATGGATTGCTTAATCCAAACAGTATTCTCACCCATGCAATTCACATTAATGAACAAGAACTCGAGTTGATTAAAGCGCGTGATTGTGTTATCGCAGTGAATGTTTCATCGAATATGAACAACAGTGTTGGATTACCTGATGTACCTGTTTTTATGCAACACGATATTCCAGTTATTTTAGGGAACGATGGTTTATCCTTTGGTATGACGCATGAATACTTAAGTTTAGTGTATGCCATGCATCATAAGAAAAACAGTCCTAAAGCGTTTGAACTAGATGCATTACTAAAGCTTATTCGTCAAACATACACGTATGCATCCAATCAACTTGGCATCGAGCTAGGACGCTTGAAAGCTGGGGCTGCTGCGGATTTACTAATGATTCCTTACACGGCCCCGACCCCTGTTGATAAAGCGAATGCGTTTGGACACCTATTTTATGGTCTTTTCAATGCTTTTAGGCCAAAGCATGTGTTTACTGCAGGTAAACAAGTGGTCTTCGATTACGCAGTAAGCGAAGCGCATGCACGCCTCTATCGTGAAGCCAAACATGAAGCGCAAAACTTATGGGTACGGATTAGAAAGGAGTCTATGTAATGTCAAAACTTAAAACAGATTTTGATCAATTGGTGCTTGCAAATCCTCTCATGCCAGCCTCTGGCCCTCTAGTTGGGGATGACAAAAAAATGCGCTTTTTGCAAGATGCTGGTTGCGGTGCCATCGTGACTAAGACCATTTCTACAAAGTCGCCCAAAATACCTAAGCCTTGTATTTATGGTGATAAACAATATGTCATGAATAGCGAATTATGGAGCGAACATGGCCTTGATCGATGGATCGATGATTTTTTACCGAACTACCAAAAATCCAATGATCGCCCATTGATTGTGAGTGCGGGTTACACAAAAGAGGACATGGAAGTCCTTATTCCAGCCCTCGATCCATTTGCGGATGCCTTTGAAATCTCAACGCATTATGTTGGGACAGACTTATCGGTCATCGCTCAGACAGTAAAGACCATTCGCCGCCATACAAATAAACCAGTCTATATGAAAATTAGTCCGCACATTCCAGATCCAGCTGCATTTGCTAAAACGATTAAAGAGGCGGGCGCAAATGGTATTGTGGCGATTAACTCATTAGGTCCAACGATGCACATAGATTTAGAATCTCGTAGTGTTCGTTATGGCAATGATGACGGATTTGTCTGGATGAGCGGTCCTGTCATAAAACCGATTGCACTCGCGACGGTCCGAACATTACGTCAAGCCGAACCAGATTTAACCATAATCGGTGTTGGAGGTGTTGCTTCAGCGGATGATGTGCTTGAGTTTTTGCTCGCTGGAGCCGATGCAGTTCAAATGCTTTCGGCGGCTTTAATCAAAGGCAAAGATCTTTATGCAAAAATCATTCAAGACTTACCTAAAGCACTCGAACGCTATGATTTTGATAGCATCGAAGCCGTGCGAGAGGCGTCACTAAAAAATGCAGTTGCCTATCAAGCATCTTTACCAGTGCTCAATCAAGACAAATGTATTGAATGCATGCTTTGTGAAAAAGTCTGTCCATACTTTGCGATTGAGTTCAAAGATAAAATTACTTTTAATCCCGAAACATGCTTCCGCTGTGGGTTGTGTGTGAGTAAGTGTCCAACACAAGCGATAACCATGCCATGAGGAGAGGGTTTTATGAAAGATATTAGCCGCTCAGTTCCGAAAGAAGATCATGATGAAAAAGTGTCGGGTCGTGCTTTATATGCGAGTGACATTCAAATGGCTGACATGCACTATGCGAAGACCATTCGGTCCGATCGACCCCACGCACGGCTTGTGCGTATTGAGTACCCGACATTACCCGATGGGTATATCATCGTCGATCATACCGATATTACTGGTGCCAATCACGTGAACATGATTTTCGAAGATTGGCCCGTTTTTGCGGCGGGAGTTGTTAAACATGTTGGCGAGCCTATCGCACTTGTGTGCGGTCCAGATAAACAAGTTATTCAAAGCATTTGTGAACAGGTAGTCATTGAGTATGAAGACTTAGAGCCTGTTTTTGAGTTTCAAGATAGCGTAGTTCAAAAAGCGTTTAAAAAAGGTGACCCGGATACAGCTTTTTCACAAGCTAAGGAAATTGTTGAGCGTGTTTATGAGACTGGGTATCAAGAACAAGCATACATTGAGCCTCAAGGCTTTGTAGGATATCTTGAAGGCGAAAAGAAAGTGACACTTATCGGCTCAATTCAATGTCCTTATTATGTCAAGAACGCCGTGATGAAGACATTGGCTTGCGACCCTGATGACGTTCGAGTCATACAGGCAGCGGTGGGTGGCGCTTTTGGTGGTAAGGAAGAGTTCCCTTCTTTAATGGCATGTCAGTTAGCAGTTGCGGTGCTCAAGCTAAAAAAACCGATTAAAATGATTTATGAACGCGAAGAAGACATGATTGTTACGACGAAACGTCATCCGTCAAAAACGACGATGACTGCAGCGCTTGATGAAACAGGGAAAGTTTTAGCCATTAAGGCACACGTTGCCCTCGATGCAGGCGCCTATATTGGATTAAGTGGGGTTGTCTTATCTCGTGCGATGCTCGCTGTGACAGCCGCTTACACCATCGATCATCTGGATGTCAGTGGTGATGTCTATGTAACGCATACCGTCCCTAATGGTGCTTTTAGAGGTTTTGGGGCACCGCAAATGATTTTTGCGATTGAAATGTTCATGCATCACTTAGCTAAACATCTTGATAAAGACCCCTTTGACTTTCGTAAGGCACATCAAGCTAAACAAGGGGATAAAACTGCGACAAGTGGTATTTTTCGTGATCCCATCCTCATGGATGCAATGATTGAAAAAGCAACAAACATGTCAGATTACCACCGTAAAGTCAAAGCGTATGCAGCGCCTAATGTTTATCGTGGCATCGGCATGAGTTGGTTTTTACATGGTTGTGGCTTTACCGGTAGTGGCGAGAGCGACCATATTAAAGCTAAAGTTAGACTACGTAAAACTGAAAAAGATCATGTGTATGTTTTAGTGGCGGCCGTTGATATGGGCCAAGGGGCCAAGACAACGCTTAAAAAAGTGGTCGTTGAAACACTCGGTGTACCATATCATCAGGTCACATTTGACCATCCAGATACAGATGACGTACCGGATTCAGGCCCTACAGTCGCAAGCCGAACGGCAATGATTGTAGGTGGGCTGCTTTCCCAAGCTGCACAAACACTAAAAGAAACTTGGCAAAAAGGCAAAGAGCAAGTCGTAGAGAAGCGGTATCGTCAACCCGATTTTGTCGTGTGGGATGAGAAACATTTACGGGGCGATGCTTATCCAGCCTATTCTTGGGGCGTCAATATTGTCGAAGTATCGGTTTCACCGGTGACTTATGATGTAAAAGTAGAAAATATTTGGAGTGTTTATGATGTGGGCAAGGCATTAGATGAGCGTATCGTCATCGGTCAAGCCGATGGTGGGATTGCGCAAGGTGTTGCCTATGGTTATCTTGAAGTCATGCAACATAAAAAAGGCACGATTCAACACAAAAATATGACCGATTATATCATTCCAACTTCTGTCGATATGGCGCCGACTGAAACAGTCATTTTTGATAATCCTTATGCCTTAGGGCCTTATGGTGCGAAAGGTGTTGGCGAGTTATCGCTTGTTGGTGGCGCACCCGCCGTTGCGCTAGCAATCGAACAAGCGATTGGCCGGCCGATTCATAAGATTCCTGCAACGCCTGAGATGATAATGGAGTTGATACGTCATGAAACCACTTAAGTTTATTTTAAATGATCAACCCGTTGAAACCCACACGAATCCATCAAGGCGTCTCCTTGATGTTATGCGTCATGATTATGGTTTGACGGGATCTAAAGAAGGCTGTGGTGAAGGTGAATGTGGTGCGTGTTCCGTTTTGCTTGATGGACACGCAGTGAACAGTTGTCTCTTGCCGCTTGCGAGTGTTCAAGGTCGTCAAGTGACCACCATTGAAGGGTATGCAAAAACACAGCGTTTTGCCGTGCTCAAACAAGCGATGGGAGAAGAGGGCGGCTCTCAGTGCGGTATTTGCACGCCTGGTTTTATGATTGCCATTGAAAGTTTATTGAAGAAGCACCCTAAGCCAACTGACCAACAAATACGGATCGACCTAGCAGGAAACTTATGCCGTTGTACGGGTTATAACATGATTATTAAAGCAGTCAAAAGAGCCGCGAAAGTCGGTGAGGGGTTATGGTAAAACATGTGATTCCTGAATCCTATCGTGAAGCACTCATCCATTTACGTGATGGAGACTTTCATATTGTAGCAGGTGGGACAGACATTATGCTTAAATATCGCAATGAAGCGGATCTACCCCCAAAGTTTGACCGTGATGTGCTGTACATTCTTAATCTTGATGAACTCAAATACATTCAATCTGAAGCCCATGTTTGGCGTATTGGTGCGTTGACTTCTTATGAAATGTTACTGGATCATCCTGACTTGCCTGAGGTGTTCAAAGCGGCGTGGCTTGACATTGGTGGGCCTGGGTTACGCCATGTGGCAACACTTGCTGGTAACATCGCAAATGCTTCTCCCGCAGCGGATGGGATTATGCCGCTTTACTTGTATGATGCGCAAGTGGTGCTTGAAAGTTGTGGGGGCTCAAGAACGGTGCCAATCGAAGCAGTTATTACGGGTCCGAAACAAACTGCGATTGCATCGCATGAGATGATTCGTGAAATCATTATTCCCAAACATCCTTTCAATGTGACGCAGTGGTTAAAAGTTGGTACGCGTAAAGCCGATGCGATTTCTAAGGTTTCCTTTTGCGGTGCTGCGCATGTAGAACCAGGTGTCATCCATGAACTGCGATTTACACTAGGTTCTGTAGCCCCTACGGTGATTCGTGCCCGTGACATTGAAGGCAGCTTAAAAGGCCTTTTAATTTCAGAGTTAAAAACGAAAACAGCTTTCGTCTTAAATGCGTATAGTGAGAGGATTCAGCCTATTGACGATCAACGTTCAAACAAACACTATCGCCATCAAGTTGCCTTAAATCTTATTGAAGATTTCATGACACAGCTTATTAAGGAAGGGTGATGTCTATGGATCCTAAACACGCTATGCGCGTTGCTCGGGGAACTAAAAAGGCAAGTCTTGTACTCAAAAATGCGCGCATTATCAATGTTTATACGGGTGAGATTGAGCACGGTGATATTGCCATTGAAGAAGGGAAAATTGTTGGAGTTGGGACATATAACGGAGCTGATGAAATCAATTTGCAAGAACGTTATGTTGCCCCAGGGTTCATCGATGGCCATGTTCACATTGAGTCATCCATGCTGACCCCACCAGCATTTGCATCACTTGTCTTACCAAAAGGAACCACAACTATTATTGCGGATCCACATGAGATTGCTAACATCAGTGGAATTGACGGCGTTCGTTTTATGGTTGAAAGCAGTCGGAACATCCCACTTGAGGTTCACGTAATGATTCCTTCTTGTGTGCCAGCAACTGCCTATGAAAACAATGGTGCAACGATTGATGTTCAAGATGTTGAAGCGCTTAAAGACACTACAGGCATTTTAGGTCTTGGTGAAGTGATGGACTATCCTGCTGTGTTAGAAGGTGAAGAGAACATTCACCAAAAGATTGCGTCGATGCGCGGTCGTATTATTGATGGGCATGCGCCAGATATTGTCGGTAATGATCTGAATGCTTACACACTTGCTGGCGTGATGACCGATCACGAATGCACCCAAGTTGATTCCATGCTTGAACGCTTGCGCCGTGGGATGTATGTCCATTTACGAGAAGGTTCAGCAACACGTAATCTTGCGACGTTAATCCAAGGGGTGACAAAAGACAATTTACATCGTACTTTATTTTGTACCGATGATAAACATCCAGAAGACATTCTTGAAGAAGGGCACATCAACTACAACATTAATCTTGCCATTCAGCATGGACTAGCCCCCGTTGATGCGATAAAAATGGCCACATTAAATGCTGCACAATGTTATCGACTGGATCATCTTGGCGCCATCGCCCCAGGGAAACAAGCTGATTTGGTTGTTTTTGAGAATCTTCAAAAGATTGAACCCATGTTTGTTTTCAAACGTGGTGTTTGTGTTGCAAAGCACAATAAGGCTCTTTTTGAGACTCAAGCTGCGAAACAAAAAGCTGTCACACAAACAGTAAATGTAAAAAAAGCGGCTTTAGATTTTCAACTAAAACTGAGTCACGATACCGTGCGCGTAATCGGATTAATACCCAAAAATATTACTACAAAACAACATGAACGCACTGTCAAACTTGATGCGGGGCACTTTTCCTATGATCCTAAACAAGACATCATGAAACTCGCGGTCATTGAACGTCACCGAGCAACGGGTCATATCGGATTAGGGCTTGTTGAAGGGTTTGGTTTTAAACAAGGGGCACTCGCAATGACCGTAGCGCATGATTCGCACAATATTATTGTGGTTGGGACCGATGATGCCGCCATCGAAGCCGCAGTTGATAAAATCATCGACATACAAGGTGGGATTGTTCTGGTCAAAGATAAAAAGGTCATCGATTATTTGCAACTTGAAATCGGTGGTATTATGACCAATCAGCCTGTGGAGACCGTTTCAGCTGCTTTGAAACGAATGCACCAAAGCTTGCAGGAAATGGGTTTAGCAAAAACGGTTGATGATCCTTTCATTTCCTTGTCTTTTTTGGCTTTGCCTGTTATCCCAAAACTAAAACTAACGGATATCGGTTTATTTGATGTTGAACAGTTTAAGCATGTCCCCTTAGAAGCGGTGACAGCCGATGAAGATTAAGTTAGGACCGTATGTTCGTGGTAGCCAGTGTGTGCAGTGTGAAACAGTCTACTCACGTGAAGTCTCTTTTATGCACTGTCCACAATGCGGTGATACTGGTATTTTAGATATTTTATATGACTATGATTTATTGCGACAAAACATGCCGACTGTTGAAACCATGCAACAACGTCCTTTTAACATTTGGCGTTACAAAGAATGGTTGAGCATTCCCGTTCTGGATTCACTCAGTACGTTGCATGTAGGTGGAACCCCGCTTTATCGCTCCAGTGCCAGTCTAAAAAAGTGGGGATTTGAGACATTATATATCAAAGATGAAGGCGTCAATCCAACAGGTTCACTAAAAGATCGGGCCAGTGTGATTGCCGTCGCCCATGCAAAAAGTTTGGGACAAGAAGTTGTGGCGTGCAGTTCAACAGGCAATGCAGCATCGAGTTTAGCAGGGCAAGCCGCACGGATTGGTTTAAAGTCGGTGATTTTTGTACCTGAAAGGGCCCCCATTGGCAAACTGAATCAATTGCTTGTCTATGGTTCGCAAGTCTATAAAGTCCGCGGAAATTATCAAGCGACGTATGCCCTTTCACATGAAGCGATTAAAACGTATGGTTGGTATGACCGAAATGCAGCTGTGAACCCGCATTTGGTCGAAGGTAAAAAAACGGTCGCTTATGAAATCATTGAACAGCTTGGCCATCGTGATTTAGATTGGGTTGTTGTTTCGGTGGGGGATGGTTGCACATTGGCGGGCTTGTATAAAGGGTTTTATGACTGGTATAAGCTAGGTCGCCTTTCGCGCATACCAAAATTGCTTGGTGTACAAAGTGAGGGGTGTGCACCGCTTTATCAAGCGTGGAAAACAAAAAAACCGCTTGAAGTCGCCGAAGAAAATACTATTGCCGACAGTATCGCAGTCGGTGTTCCAAGAAATGCACGCAAAGCATTAAACGCAGTTGAACAAAGTCACGGTGCATGGATTACCGTCACCGATCAAGCGATTTTAGACGCTACTAAAACGTTGGGCAGTCATGAAGGTATTTTTGCAGAGCCAGCCTCATCGGCCGCCTTTGCCGGCTTACTTAAAGCACGTGAAACAGGCATCATTTCACGTGCTGAAACCGTCGTTGTGCTGCATACTGGTAATGGTCTAAAAGACCCAGAAAGTGCGCGTAAAGCTGTTGGTGATGTCACTCAAATTGAAGCGGATTTTAAAGCATTTAAAAAGACTTGGAAGATGAAGGAGTGATTAAGTTGGCTCAAATACCTTATGGCCCTACTTATGATGAAATGTTACACCCGGATCGAATAGAAAAAGACGTACGAGAAGCGGCCTTGAATGTGCGTGAACATGAGGGTGATCCACTCAACCTATTTAATATTACATGGAAAGATGAAGCAGGCCGCGTTAGAAAAATTGTTTTGCCTAAAGCTTTAACAGGTGTTGATGCAAACATTGTCGTGATGTTAGGGAAAGATTTTCCTTCAGGATCGCATAAAGTGGGTCCAGCTTACGCAACCTTAATGGAAGGGTGTGTGGATGAGACACTCATTCCTGGGGAACGTACAATTCTCGGCCCTTCAACCGGTAATTTTGGTATTGGTGTTTCCTATATTTGTCAGCTCATGGGTTATGAGGCAGTAGTTATCATGCCTGACAACATGAGTCGCGAGCGTTATGCACGTATTAAGCGCTATGGTGCAAAACTTGATTTGACACCCGGCACAGAGTCGGATGTTATCTTGACGCTTGAACGTACCCATGAACTAACGAAAGACCCCCGTAACTTTGCTTTAGCACAGTTTGAACTGTTTCCAAACTATCGTTTCCACCGTCACGTAACGGGTGGTAGTGCTGTTGAGGCAGTTGAAGGCATAGGTAATGGCCGGATTGCCTGTTTTGTATCGGCACCGGGGAGTGCCGGGACGCTGGCTGCGGCGGATCACATTCGAACTGTATTTCCAGAACTCAAAACCGTTGCCTTAGAACCGTATGAATGCTCAACGCTAACAGATGGTGGGCGCGGCCAACATCGTATCGAAGGTATTGGCGATAAAATGTGTACGTTGATTCATAATGTTTTGACGACAGATTACATTACTTTGATTAAAGATGACGAATCGGTAAAAGCGTTAAAAATTATTCAAGATGGCGCTTCAATCATGAAAGCACAAGGGGTCAGCGACGAAGCGATTGAAGCCATGAAGGATACATTTGGCGTATCGGGTCTTTGTAATATTTTAGGTGCTATTAAAATGGCAAAGTATTTACATCTTGGGGAACATGAGAATGTTGTCACCATGGCAACTGATGGGTTTGATCGTTATGATAGTGTGCTTGAAGAACTTGAAAAACGGGAGCTTGAACTTGAAGAGCACGTCTTAAGTCGTTGGTTTAAAGATATTTTTCTTGAGGCAGATACTCGCCATATCAAAGATGTTCGGTCAAAGGATGAAAAAGAACGGTTGTTTTTACAAAAAGAACGTGATTGGTTAAAGTTCGGTTATAAAAAATCGTTTCTTGATGCCATGAAGTCTCAGTCTTTTTGGGAAGCTGAATATGAGAAAGTTGCCGAATATAATGAAAAAATCAAACAGAAACGAGGCACAAAACTACCATGAAAATACCATTTGAAACGATTTTAGAAAAAGCACGTCATTATGAAAAAGAGATAACGAAATTTTTGCGTGACATGATTCGCATTCCAAGTGAATCCTGTGATGAGGCTCGTGTAATTCAACGCATTAAAGCCGAGATGGAAGCGGTAGGTTTCGATCGCATTGACATTGATCCGATGGGTAATATACTTGGAACAATCGGTCAAGGCAAGCACTTAATCGCTATGGATGCGCACATCGATACAGTCGGCATTGGCGATCGAAATCAATGGCACCATGACCCTTATGAAGGATTTGAAGATGAAGAAATTATCGTTGGCCGGGGTTCAAGCGATCAAGAAGGTGGCATGGCAGCCATGGTCTATGCTGGGAAAATCATTAAAGACCTTGGACTTGAAGACGACTATACGTTGTTGATAACCGGTACGGTACAAGAAGAAGACTGTGATGGGCTGTGTTGGCAATACCTTATTGAACAACAAAACATTCGACCTGAGTTTGTAGTCATTACCGAACCAACCGCATGCCGTATTTATCGCGGCCATAGGGGTCGGATGGAAATCAAAGTGACCACCCAAGGTGTCAGCTGTCATGGAAGTGCCCCTGAACGTGGCGACAACGCAATATTTAAGATGGCACCGATTCTACTTGAAGTGCAAGCTTTGAATGAGCATCTTAAAGACGATGCTTTTTTAGGGAAAGGGACCATCACGGTTAGCGAAATCTTTTTTAGCTCACCTTCGCGCTGCGCAGTCGCCGATGGCTGTTCCATCTCGATTGACCGTCGCCTCACGCATGGCGAAACGTACGAACAAGCGTTAGAAGAAATTCGTAATTTACCAGCGGTTAAGACAGCAAAGGCAACAGTGGAAATGTATACTTATGAAAGACCTTCTTATACCGGTTTGGTTTATCCAACCCATGCGTATTTTCCGACTTGGGTTCTCGATGAACAGCACCCAGTTTGTGAAATGGCTGTCGATACATACAAAAATCTTTTTGCAAAAGCACCCATTGTAGACAAATGGACATTTTCAACCAATGCCGTTTCGATTATGGGACGTCATGACATCCCTTGCATTGGATTTGGTCCAGGGCGGGAAGAAGAAGCCCATGCGCCAAATGAAAAAACATACAAGAAAGATCTCATCGAGGCTTGTGCGATGTATGCGGCCATGCCGATGGTTTATTTGAATCAAAAAAAGAAAGCGAGTGAATCTTAATGAAACCACGTTATAAAGGTAAACATTTCATCACCCTTGAAGATTGGACAAAAGAAGAAATTGATGATTTACTACAAGTTTCCCAAGAACTAAAAGCAAAATTTTACAACAATGAATCGACTGCATATCTTACAAACAAAACTTCGTTTCTTATGTTTTTTGAACAGTCGACTCGCACCCGTAACTCAATGGAAGCGGGCATTGCTCAACTCGGTGGTCATGGCACATTCCTTGACACATCAACGATGCAAATATCGCACGGTGAAAGTGCTAAAGATACGGCTATCATACTCTCGAGTTATGGTCATGGAATAGCTTGTCGTAATTGTTTTTGGGGTGTAGGGAACCGCTATTTGCGTGAAATGGCTGAATACGCGACTGTACCAGTTATGAACTTGCAGTGTGACTTATATCATCCGATGCAAGGGCTTGCGGATTTGATGACAATTCAAGAAGTTAAAAAAAGCACAAAAAATTTAAAAGTTTCCGTGATTTGGGCTTATGCGAAAAGTCATAAAAAACCGGTGAGCGTACCTGTGACTCAAGTGCTCCTATTTCCAAGGTATGGTATGGATGTCACATTGGCGTATCCAGAAGGTTATGATTTACCAGATTGGGTAATAGAAAAAGCACGCAAAAACGCTGAAGAACACGGGGGCTCACTAACGATTACCCATAATATGGAAGACGCTTATCGTGATGCTGATATCGTCATCCCTAAAAACTGGGGGAGTTGGGTTAGAAATCAATCAGAAGTCGTCATAGACGATTTGCTTGAGTCTAACCGGAGTTGGAAGTGCACTGAGGAAATGATGGCATTGGCTAAACCCGATGTAAGTTACATGCATGCTTTGCCTGCAGATCGTGAAAATGAAGTGGAAAATGCGGTCATTGATGGCAAACATTCAATTGTATATCAAGAAGCTGAAAATCGTTTGCATACTGCAAAAGCTGTCATGGTTATGACCATGGGGGATAAATAAAAACAAACGCCACTGCCTACTAACCGGCAGTGGCGCTTCATTAGTAAAGGGTTTTGTTCATAGCTTTGTAGGACTCAAACAACTCTAAACAAGCATCGCGCTCTTGTTCTATCAGTTTGACCACGTTTTTGTCGGGATGATCGGCCCGCATAAAACGGTAGATGAAATCATCGCGAAAACCAATCGCTTCGGCATCTTCCTTACGACATCCGTAGACGACATGTTTAATGTTCGCCCAAATGATCGCGCTTAGACACATTGGGCAAGGGTAAGCGGTCGTAATGACCGTGCAACCACTCAAGTCATGCGTCATAAGTTTTTTACCCGCTTCACGGATAGCGTTCATTTCCGCATGCGCAGTAGGGTCGCAGTGTTTAAGCACTGAGTTTGAAGCGAGTGCGATCAATGCGCCCTTCTCATCGATGATTGCAGCACCGAAGGGGCCACCGATATTGTCAGTCATAGTCTCTTTAGCGCGTTCAATCGCTTTTTGCATGACTTTGCGTGTTGTTTCAGGATTCATAAAGCACCTCATCTACTTTGTTTTTATGCAATATACGCATATTATAGCGCTTTCATCAAAACAATTCAACCATCGCCTTTTTTACTTTTCACTTGCGATAGTAGGAGAATGTGGTAAAATCTTTATCGGACGGAGGAATACCCAAGAGGCTGAAGGGGCTGGCTTGGAAAGCTAGTAGGACGTTGACGCGTCGCGAGGGTTCGAATCCCTTTTCCTCCGCCATTCTTTTTAGCCGGAGGAATACCCAAGTTCGGCTGAAGGGGCTCGCCTCGAAAGCGAGTAGGTCGGTTAAACGGCGCAAGGGTTCGAATCCCTTTTCCTCCGCCATTCTGCACGATAGACATGCATACGGTAAGGTTTCTTGCTGAGAAACATGTCTTTTTTTATTACTATACAGAATGACTAGCATGTAACATATAAATTAGCATGCGATTGGATAAAATGTATAAGCATGCCCGTTTATTGTAAGTAGATATGAATATAAAATATGCGTTATAGATATCCATTTTTAAGATCAACACATGCGGATTCAGCTTTGTTGAGTTAAAAGATAAAGCTTTCCACATTGTGAAAAATAAGTTAAATGCATCTTTTTTGATAAAGTGGATGATATAATAGCGATATACGTTTTTATGAAGTCTAACGCACACAAGGAGTATTGTATGATTATTAAACCTTCCATTCGTTCGAATTTTTTCACCAATGCCCACCCGCTTGGTTGTGAACAATTTGTCGTGGATCAAATCCACGAAGCCAAATCTTTGCCGGAAATTAAGGGTCCTAAAAATGTACTTATCATTGGGGGATCTTCAGGTTATGGTCTTGCGTCTAGAATTGCCCTTGCATTTTCTGCGCAAGCGAATACACTCAATGTATCTTATGAGTCCGGCCCTCGCGGAAAACGGACCGGTTCAGCCGGTTGGTGGAACAATGTGTTTTTTCAAAAACATGCGGCTCAATCTGGACACCATCATCATGATCTTGTAGGGGATGCGTTCAGTCGAGATATGAAAGCGCATGTTGCAGACTTAATTAAAAGAACATATGGGAAAATAGATTTGCTTGTCTACTCTTTAGCATCAGGTGCTAGGAAAAACGAACAAACTGGTGAAACGATTATGTCACACATAAAAACAATCGGTGAACCTTTAACTGGTAAAACCATTGATGTAGCTAAAGGGACTGTCGACGAACTGACAGTAACGCCCGCTTCATCGCAAGAAATTGCTGATACGGTGTTCGTTATGGGTGGCAGTGATTGGCAAGACTGGGTCAACTTTCTCGATGAAGCTGAACTACTTGATACGGGATTTAAGACTGTTTCATACACGTATATTGGTGGTGAAACAACAGAACAACTATACCGGGGCGGTACACTAGGCAAGGCAAAAGAAGATCTCGAAGCTAAAGCCGATGCAATGGATATTATGTTAAAGAAAAAGTATCAAGGCGAAGCCATCGTTTCATCAAGTAAAGCCGTTATTACTAAGGCGAGTGTATTTATTCCACAAATGCCTATTTATGTGTCAAGTCTTCTTGATGTGATGAAACGGCATGGTGTCCATGAAACCATTCTTGAACACAAGCATCGCTTGTTTAGAGATATGCTTTACGGTAAAAAGCGTGATGTTGATTCGCTGAACCGTTTGCGTCTTGATCGGTTTGAACTTTCAGAGACCGTTCAAGAAGAAACCTATACGTTAATGCGCGGATTAAGCGATGCCGAGATTATGAATCATCCAGCAACTCAAAATTTCTTGAAAGAGTTTTTTAATATTCATGGATTCGGGTACGATACCATCGATTATGAGATGCCTGTTAATATGGAAAGATTAGCAAATTATATGCTTCGGTAAGTCTTATCGGCATTCAGTCAAAGATTTATAAAATAAAGCCGCTAATCCTTCACACACTAGTTGTGGAGGATTTTTTTTTGGTTTTCTTGGTCTATGTAAAAGCTATGTGATGATGACTCCTTCATAGTATTTTTCTATAGAATTAGTTATAATAATATGTAGCTGATATGTTTTTTAGAAGATAAGAGGTGTGTGTATGCCAACCATTCAAGCCATTTTCCTATTGATGAGCTATTATGTCATTGTCTTAGCAGCCATTCCGATAGCAGTTAAGGCTTTTACGCGTGTACCGCGTGAAATTATTCGCAAGTTTCAACATATCGGCTATGCGATGTCCGTTTTCATCTTGTTGGAGTATTTTGAAACTTGGACGCATGCTTTACTTGCTTTAGCTGTTCTTGTTATACTCGCGTATCCCTTTTTATGGGGATTTGAGCGCACGAAATGGTTTAAAAAAGTGCTTGTACAGCGCCGAGAGACAGGCGAACTTCGTAAACAACTGTTGTTTGTGCAAATGAGTTATGCTTTCTTGATACTCGTCTTTTGGGGACTGATGGGTGAGGCGGGAAAACCCATTATGGCTACAGGTGTCATGGCATGGGGATATGGTGATGCGATGGCAGCCTTACTAGGTAAAGCTTTTGGGAAACGTTACATCGATGACCCACACATCCGTCCAAGAAAAACTTATGTAGGGACAGTTTCTATGGCTTTAGCTGCGGCGATTACCGTATTGTTTATGGCGCGGTTTTATATGGAAGTTTCTTGGTTGATCGCACTTGTAATCGTCGTCTTTGCATCACCCGTTGCAGCCTTGACTGAACTGTATGCACAAGATGGGGCAGATACACTGGTGGTGCCGGCGAGTGTGGCTGTCACAATCTATATTGTTTTGGAAGGGCTTCAGTGGCTGATTATGTAGTCTATTAAACACAATTAAATTAGAAGAAACATGCTATTTTAGACCCGTTTTGATGTTTAAAGTGTCTAAATGTGTTAAAATAATAGATAGACGTTGAACTTTTGAGAGGTGACATGATGTTAATTCTCATTTATGTAATTGAAATATTGTTTGGTGTTTTCTCTGGCTATGTAGCCGCAAACGAGGGTGACTTTGAGCATGTTACAACGGCGTGGCTTGTTTATTTTGCGACGTTAGTTGCTTTTATTGGTGCTGTAATCAGTCGCTTTGATCAGTTTTTGTTTATTTTCTTAGTATGGCTCATCGTCGCTTTTATCGCCCATGAAGCATTCCGTATCTTTTATCGAATGCGGGATGGAGACGTATAAGCATTGGCA
>SKGI01000003.1 GCA_007117555.1 Candidatus Izemoplasma sp.
TATATGAAGGAAATCTAAGTCTTTTGTCATGAGAAACTGGACAAAGGCTTCTGTGTCCTCTAAGGTAATGCCTGGTTCTTCTAGTTCTTCAGGAGAAAAGCGATACCCAAGTAAGAACGGTTTTGTAGCGTGCTGGGTAATCACTGTTTGACACGCATCAATGAGCGCATTCGCAAATGTCATGCGTTTGGTTAATGACCCGCCATACGCATCGGTCCGTCGGTTAGAATGGGGTGAAAAAAACTGTTGCAATAAATACGTATTGGCGCCATGCAGTTCAGCGCCATCAAAGCCTGCTTCAATCGCACGACGGACAGCTTGGGCAAAATCGTCAATCGTGGCTTCCACTTCCTTAATCGTTAAAGCGCGAGGGATGACGCTGTTTGGGCGGGCTGCCGGGACGGCGCTCGCTGAAACAATGTTCGTCATATCAGCATGCAAACTAGGGTCATTCATTCGCCCACCGTGATGCAATTGGGTAATGGCTAAAGCCCCTTCAGCTTGGATGGTTCTGGCCAATTGTTTTTGCGAGGAGATGTAACGATCGGCTTTAAGTGACATTTGCAAAGGAAAAGCTTGCGCAGCATCACTGACGCTTGTTGCGGCGGTAATGACTGTACCAATGGTTTGACTACGCAATCGATAATATTCGAGTTCAGCGTCTGATACCGTAAAATCAGGATTGCCGCTATAAGTGGTCATCGGTGCCATGACAAGGCGATCGCGTGCGGTCAGTCCTTTTTTATATGTATATGGCTTTTGAAACAACATATCATCACTCCTAAATGTGTGCTTTTAGTATAGCATATTCAACAAGACAACTTATAATCAGCTACAAAATAAAGCGTTTTCATTTCGGTCTTTATTTTTTAAGTTTGTTTGTGTATAATGAAACCATCCCAAAGTCCGATGGACAAGGAGACATCTATGGAAAAAACTTACAAAGCCGAACCTTATCGTATCAAGATGATTGAACCGATTCGCGAAACAACCAAGTCAGAACGTAAACGATTATTGACTGAAGCAGGGTACAACCCTTTTTCTTTGCGCAGTGAAGATGTGTATATAGATTTACTAACTGACTCAGGTACTGGCGCAATGAGCCAAGCACAATGGGCCGCTTTGATGATGGGCGATGAAGCGTATGCTGGCAGTCGCAGTTTTTATCGTTTGGAAAAGGTTGTGAAAGAAATTACAGGTTACCCTTATTTTATTCCTGCGCATCAAGGACGGGGAGCTGAGCAAGTTTTGCTGCCACGTCTCGTTCACAAAAAAGGCATGTTTTTCTTATCGAACATGCATTTTGATACAACACGAGCCCATGTTGAACTCGCTGGCGCGCGGGCAATTGACTGTGTGGTTGATGTGTGTTTTGAGACTGAAAAAGAGCATCCATTTAAAGGTAACTTCGACCTTGATAAATTGCGGCATCACATCGAGGAAAAAGGCGCTGAGAATATTGCCGGCATCATTATGACAATTACGAATAATAGTGCTGGGGGTCAACCTGTAAGCATGGCGAATCTTCGTGAAGTCAGCGCCATAGGGCGCGCGTTGAATATCCCGCTAATTATCGACGGGGCACGTTATGCTGAAAACGCCTTTTTTATCAAAACGCGTGAAACAGGTTATGCACGACACAGTTTACGAGAGATTGCCCGTGAAACGTTTGAATTAGCTGATATTTTTCTTATGAGTGCGAAAAAAGATGGATTGTGCAACATCGGAGGTTTACTGGCGATTAAATCTGACCAAAAACTGTTTGAAACGTGTCGCACCCATCTCGTCCCGCTAGAAGGTTTCCCCACATATGGTGGTTTGACAGGTCGTGATATGGAAGCATTAGCGGTCGGTCTTGAGGAAGCACTTGAAGAGGACTATTTAGCCCACAGACTTGATCAAGTACGATATTTAGGCGATCGTCTTATCGCCGCAGGCATTCCGATTCAACGACCTGTAGGCGGGCATGCAGTGTTTGTCGATTGTCACGCGTTTGCCCCACATATTCCCTATGATCAGTTTCCTGGTCAAAGTGTTGTCAATGCTTTGTATTTAGAAGCGGGTGTCCGCGCAGTAGAAATCGGTTCATTTTTGCTTGGCCGAGATCCAGATACGCATGAGAACCTTCAAAGCCCTCTTGAATTTATGCGACTCACCATTCCAAGAAGAACTTACACGTATCGTCACCTTGATGTCGTTGCCGATGCCATCATCACCATCCATGAAAAACGACATGAATTGGTTGGTTTGACATTTGAATATGAACCAAAGGTATTAAGACATTTCACCGCTAGACTGCGACCCGTTACGTCATAAAAACCAACTCAATTCAAACCGTAAAAGCCTAATTCATTTCGACCGCGAAATGTGGCTTTTTTTTCGGAAAAAAACAACGGTTTGGTGTTGTAGTGAAAACGCTCACATGTTATAATGTATCGTGTTGTCAAAAAACCGACACCATGGAGGTTACTATGTCGTTTAAAATCCTTGCGATTAACCCAGGTTCTACGAGTACTAAAATCGCAGTTTTTGAGAATGAAATATGCGTTTTCAAACAAACTGTGCGTCACGATGCAGATGAAATTTTGCGTTATGATCGAATCATTGATCAGTATCCTTTCCGCAAACAAGCTATCTTAGAAACGCTTGCGGCAGAAAATATCCCACTCAATGCGTTGGATGCTGTCGTCGGTCGAGGTGGCATGTTAAAACCGATCGAAGGGGGCACTTATTCTGTCAATGAGGCGATGCTTCAATACATGAAAGAGGCACCACGTGGAGAACATGCTTCAAATCTTGGCTGCATACTTGCTAAAGAAATTGCCGATCAACGCCAGTTACCAAGTTTCATAGTCGATCCTGTCGCTGTTGATGAAATGGCCGACATCGCACGCTACACCGGCATGCCTGATATTCGCCGTGACAGTTTATTTCATGCCCTCAATCAGAAAGCAGTCTCCTTAAAAGCGGCGACTGAACTGAATAAACCGTATTCAGCCCTCAATCTAATTGTCGCGCATCTAGGTGGTGGCATTTCAGTTGGTGTCCATCATCATGGGCGTGTTATCGATGTAAACAATGCGCTTGATGGGGATGGGCCGATGTCCCCAGAGCGAAGTGGTTCTGTACCGCTTGGCCCCTTATATAAAATGTGCTTTAGCGGTCAGCATACGCTAAAGGATATTCAAAGAAAAAATTATGGTCAAGGGGGACTTGTGGCCTATTTAGGGACGAATGATGGGCAAGAAATTGAACAGCGTATTGAATCAGGAGACACACAAGCTGCGTTCATGGTCGATGTTATGATTTATCAAATCGCCAAAGAAATCGGTAGTGGTGCGACGGTTTTGAAAGGGGATGTCGACGCCATTGTCCTTACGGGTGGTCTAGCTTATGATACACGGGTTGTGTCTGGTATTCGTGAACGGGTGGACTTCATTGCACCGTTACTAGTTTTCCCTGGAGAAGACGAAATGGAAGCACTTGCTTTAGGCGCTTTACGTGTCTTAAAAGGTGAGGAGGATGCCAAAATTTATGACTGATATCGCGAAAAAGGCACCGCTATTAAGTATGCAGGCTTTGATTGAGGCAGCTCAAGCTTTATCTAAGCAAACCTTAGTCGTAGCCATGGCCGACGATCCGCATGTTCTTGAAGCGGTTGAACGTGCACGTGCAGCAGGCATCGTTTGCTCACACCTCATCGGTGACGAAGCAGCCATCCTGCACACACTTAAGTCGCTTGGTTTTGAGGCGCATCAGCACACCATCGAACATGTTGCCGATGCTGAAGAGGCTTGCAAAAGAGCCGTACAACTTGTTGCAGACAACCCCCATCATTTTTTAATGAAAGGGCTAGTCGATACGGCGGTTATTCTCAAGGCTGCATTAAGCAAAGAAAAAGGTCTAAGAGGTTCAAACCGCTTGTCACATGTGAGCGTCATGGAAATTCCCACGTATCATAAACTATTATTGATGAGTGATGGTGCTATGAATATCGCACCGGATGTTGATATTAAGCAAGAAATCATTGAAAATAGTTTAATCATCGCAAAAGCAATCGGCATCGATACACCAAGCATTGGCATCATCGCAGCCGTTGAAAAAGTGAATCCTAAAATGCCTGCGACACTCGATGCACAAACTTTGATAGAGCGTAATCAAACTGGTCAAATAATGGGCTGTCACATTGGAGGTCCTTTCGCACTCGATAATGCGATTGATCGGGAGGCCGCTAAACACAAAGGTATTAAAGACCCTATGGCTGGGGATGTCGATATGATTTTAATGCCGCAAAATGAAGAAAAACTACTTGCCGAAATGCTCGCAGAATACAACTCAAATGAAGAATTAAAAACGCAATGGGATGCAAGTGTAAAACGCATCATTAAATTGGCGATTTGCGCGGGGATGTTCCGTTAACATTTCGAATTCGCGTATTCATTTTAATCGTAAATCAACCCGCGAATGCTCACGGCAGGTGATGAGAAA
>SKGI01000050.1 GCA_007117555.1 Candidatus Izemoplasma sp.
CCGACGTCGTGAAAACGAATCTTAAGCACCAGTCGGTCATTGGCTTTGTTGGCATGGCTAAAAACACGGGTAAAACGACCACACTCAATCATATGATTGATTTGTATGACGGTCAAGTAAGCTTAACAAGTATAGGACTTGATGGTGAGCGTATTGACCAACTTACAGCCTTACCTAAACCGGCAATTTGTGTTACGAAAGGCATGGTTGTTGCAACAGCAAAACAAACGTTAGGTGAGGCAAGGGCTGCACTGACGATTCTTGAACAAACGTCTCTTCAAACAGCGCTCGGTCCGATTGTCATCGTCCGCATCGAGCATGCTGGAACAATATGTGTGGCGGGTCCCACCACTAACCGCGACTTGCAGTGGCTCATTCATCGGCTGAAAGCATATCATGATAAAGTGCTTATTGATGGCGCTTTAGCTAGACGAACGTTTGTTGGAATTGAGAACATCTCAAGCATCATTCTTGCGACTGGCGCTGCAGTATCGGCAGATATGGATGAGACTTTGAGGAAGACACAGCACGTTGAACGTCTTTTCAGTTTGCCATGTTACAACGAAGGACCGTCTTGGCCAGCCCATGCGACGCTTTTCTTTGTAGATGAACACGGCTCCGTTTTTTGGCTGAAAAAAGACTATGATGTCCTTCTTGAAATTAAAAAACGTCTTGAAAAAGGTGGCACACTGTTTATTCGCGGTGCCATCACATCGCGGTTTACGTCGTTTTTAAAAACACACCGAATGGGTGGTTTCAACGTGGTGGCGACTGATGCGACAAAATATACGCTTTCAGCTCGAGAGTTTGCCATCTTTGACATGTTACATATTAAAACTTATGTGATACGACAATGTCCTTTACTCGCCATTACATTAAACCCTTGGAGCCCAACTGGGCGCCATTATGATTCTTCTAAATTTTATCAAGCTGCGAAACGTTGCTTGAATGCACCTATATACAACGTGCTTGAAAGGACGTGAAACGATGCATCTTTCACTCGATACACAGCAAATCAACCAATGTCGTGAGTATGCTAAAAAAGTCGTTGCGCCTATGATGACAGATTTAGCATCCTATTCAACCGTGACAGTTGAGCGGACGGTCTTACGTTTACTTGGGATTGACGGCATCAACCGTTTTGATGTTCCCTATCCAAACGTTATTATCGATCATTTAAAAGCAACCGGCATGCTTGAAAAAGGGGCTGCATTCGCAATGGCGCACGCCTTAAATGATACCCAACTTTCCCCTCAAGCAATTGCCGAAGCAGTGGATGAAGGGACGCTTGATTTGTCACGCTATAAAACAGCGAATCAACCTGACATGACCCGTTTGCTTGAAGCATTTACTTCAATAAAGAAACGCATTGATCAACAAACCGCCCTTCGACGTAGCCAACGCCAACATCCTCGTGATAAGGCTGTGCCAGATAAATATGTGATTGTGGCTACCGGAGACATATATGAAGATATCGAACAAGCCGTTTCGGCTGTTGAAAACGGCGCTGATATCATTGCTGTCATCCGAACAACGGGACAATCTTTACTCGATTTTGTGCCACACGGTGCCACAAGAGAAGGGTTTGGAGGCACCACGGCGACGCGAGAAAACTTTCGCTTGATGCGGGCTGCTTTAGATGAAGCAGGGAAACGCCACGGTCGTTATGTGCAACTTGTCAATTACGCCTCAGGGTTATGTATGCCAGAAATTGCTGCGCTCGGTGCCCTTGAACGCCTTGACATGATGTTGAATGACTCATTATATGGCATCATTTTTCGCGACATCAACATGCAAAGAACCTTAATCGATCAGTACTTTTCACGAGTTTTAAGTGCGTATGCAGACATCATTATCAATACCGGTGAAGACAATTATTTAACAACATCCGATGCGTATGAACATGCCCATACAGTGATTGCCTCGCAGTTTATCAATGAGCAGTTTGCTTTGAAAGCGGGTATGCCTAGTCGTTTAATGGGTTTAGGTCATGCGTATGAAATTGATCCAGCTAGGCCAGATAGTTTCATCTTAGAATTTGCACAAGCACAACTTTCAAGACAATTGTTTCCCAATGCGCCTTTAAAATACATGCCACCAACGAAACACATGAAAGGCGATATCTTTATGGGAAGCGTTCAAAATGCATTGTTCAATATGGTTGCAGTCATGACCCATCAAGATATCCATCTCCTTGGGATGATGACTGAAGCCATTCATACACCGTTCATGAGTGACCGAGCACTTGCTTTAGATAATGCGGCTTATGTTGCGCGTGCAACGGCATCGTTTAGTGAAGCATTTGACATTAAGCCAAATGGCCCAGTAGAACAACGGGCTCAACATGTGCTCAAAGAGGCCCTTGACTTACTACAAGTTATCGCAGAAGAAGGTTTATTTACCACGTTAGAAAAAGGTCGCTTTGCAGGTATTGGTCGTGGCCGGACTCAAGGTAAAGGCTTAGACGGTGTGTTTCGTAAAGATTCTCTGTACACCAATCCAGTTCTTGAGCACTTACAAGATGCATTAAAGGAGGGGTTACGATGAAACCCATCCCTAAAGCAATAAGACCTTATGGTGACACATTACACGATGGTAAAGTTCAAATCAGTTTCTCGTTGCCAATGCCATCAGATGCGCATGGAGAAGCGGCCGCAAAAGCAGTCGCACAATCGATGCGCCTTGTTGATGTGGCCGTCGTAGAACAACGATCACTAGGCAAAGACTACAGTTTTTACGTTGTGTACGGAACGCTTACTGAAACTGTAGACCCTAGTACACTTAAAGTCGTTGATCACGGTGAAAAAGCGATGCGCAAAACGGACGTTGAAGCGTTCATTAACGAACACTTTCAAGCCCCACTTGTCTTTATTGGCGCTTCAACAGGCACTGATGCGCACACCGTTGGCATCGATGCGATTATGAATATGAAAGGTATTGCGGGTCATTATGGTTTAGAGCGTTATGAAGGGATCGAAGCCATCAACCTCGGTAGCCAAATCGATAATGAGGTCTTACTAGAAAAGGCGTTAGAAGTTAACGCGGATGTCATACTAATCTCTCAAACTGTAACGCAAAAGGATATGCATATTCGCAATTTAACAGCGTTTGTTGAATTGCTTGAAGCCGAAGGTGTCCGCGATCGGTTTTTAGTTATTATTGGCGGACCAAGGATTAATCATGCGCTCGCAAAAGAGTTAGGATTTGATGCGGGGTTTGGTCCAGGTAAGTTTGCGTTTGATGTCGCGAGCTTTGCGGTAAAAGCTTTAGCAGAACGCGGTGTGAAAACCCGCTAGAATCTGCTATGAATGGAGCCGCTATGAGCGCCTTTTTTCATGGTATTAAACGCCGAATCATGCTATAATCAACGACAGACGAAGGTAGGTGACTTGATGGAGCCATGGATTGAATGGATCGGTTATGCAGCATCGTTAATTATTCTCGTATCCATGTTTATGCGTTCTTTGCGAAGACTTAGAATTATCAACTTAGTGGGTGCGTTACTCTTTACAGGATACGGTTATTTAATTTCAGCCTATCCTGTTATGCTTATGAATGGTGTCATAGTCGTTATTAATGTACAATATTTACGTAGGATGATCGCAACACGTGATTATTTTGATGTCTTGCCTGTTGAACATGATGATCGCTATACGGCGGCATTTATTCATTTTTATCGAGATGAAATCGCTAAGATGTCAACTTTTAACGCAACACAACTTAAAGCAAGCAGCCACGCATTCTTTGTGTTACGCAATATGGTGCCAGCCGGCTTGTTTATCGTCACAGCTTATGATGAAAAAGTGCTTGAAGTACAACTGGATTTTGCGACACCTGCGTATCGTGATTTAAAGACGGGTGCCCATGTATATAAGAAGACAGCACCCATGTTCAAACAAATGGGTTACACACAATTGCGTGCAACGAGTCAATGTGCACTGCACCAACGCTATCTAAAGAAAATGGGCTTTGTCTCTTTAGAGGGTGGCGATTCAGACGTTTTTGTCAAAACGATTTAGTCAAACATTTATGAGTTTGTTTCGTATCACATAAGAAAAAGGTGATCAAGATGCTTAAGCTTCAACATGTATCAAAATATTACCGTGGTGAAGAAACTGTCGTTCAAGCACTAAGAAGAGTTAACTTAACGATGAGTAGTGGAGAGTTTGTTGTTATTACGGGTGAGTCTGGTTCTGGTAAAAGTACCTTGCTCAATGTGATTAGCGGACTCGATACGTATGAAGAAGGCGAACTCAGCGTTAACGGTGAAGAAACGAGCTATTATGGTAAAGAGGATTGGGAACATTATCGAAGTCAGTACATCGGTTTTATTTTCCAAAACTATAACATCATCGATTCTTACACCGTTCTTCAAAATGTCATGGCGGCATTAACGATTCAAGGCTATCCCAAAGCGGAACGGAAAGCGCGCGCGATCGAGTTGATTGATCGGGTTGGTTTGAAAGCGCAA
>SKGI01000102.1 GCA_007117555.1 Candidatus Izemoplasma sp.
AGAAGCCATGTCAAGGCCATCGTTCCAATCGGCATCTTCAAGGCGCATAATATTGTGTTGTCCGACATTATAAAAGGGGACGAGGTTTTGAATGAGCAAATGTTCAAATACGGTCCCTTCATAAAGCTTGCCTTGTTGGGTTTTTAAGCGCGGTTTTGAAGCATCAAAAGAAGCGGTCGTCTTTTTAGTGTAATGGGTAAACTGATCATGAAAATAAGACACTTTCTCAAATAAGAGATCGACATCGCCACTTTGATCAAGATAAAGCTTGACGGTTAAAAGCGGCCAACAGCCGTGATCCATCCAAATACGGGTGATTTTATTGCGGTCCGCAAGAAATTGCCCCGGCTCCTCACCGATGATTGTGGCGTTGCTGCCGTCGATACGGACGCCTTTGAAGTTATTGAGAATCATCGCCCTGACAGGCTCAGGTTCCATCAAAATTAGACCGAGTAAGTCTTGCCATAAATCACGCCAGCCCCTGCCACCGCGTCCGTAGTCATGAAACGGCAAAAAGGAGTTGCCATAAAGACGTCTTAAAACTGGCTGTAATGTGACCCATTTCAACCAGCCGCTTAACGCATCGTCCGCAAAGTGAAACGTCAAGTTCGATAATGTCTTTTGCCAGGCTGTTTGGGTGTCTTTTTTTAAGGCATCAAAATGCGCACTAGTTAAAGCTTGACTTTCTTTAGTTAAATCTTCTTCATCATCTGAAATAGCAATCATCAAGACCATTGAAAACGATGCGCCAGGTTCAAGCTTGAGCGATGGATACGTCATGCCCGCAACGGCTTCATACCCTTCGATGACATCGCCAATTTGAACCGCGCTTGATGGGTCATCTTTAACCGCAAGCGGGTCAAGCAAACTGCCGCCTTCACCGATAAACCCTTCAAGTGTTGGATAGGTCGCGGTCTGCTTGAGTGTAGGACTTGTTTGTGCGAACACTCCGTAATGACGCTGATTTAAGACGTGGCCGCGCTCATCGAAGGAAAATGTCGGTTGGTTTATGACACCATTTTCAACAATTTTCACCCGGTTGAGTAGCGCCGTCACGTGGCGGTGATCTCGGATGTTATCGGCACTCCGTCCAAAAAGGGGCACCCCAACGACCGGTTTTACGGTTAAGGGTTCTTTATGTGTGTTGGTGAACGTTATTTTATGCAGTTCACGGTGAGGCATTGCAGTCGGTACAAAACTTTCAATGCGAGACGTAAACAAGTCGTTTTTTCGGATGATTTCATGGGTGAGAAAATCGCCTTTTAAATCGACCTGATCTGGCTTGAGAATTTGGGTCGGTGTTTGTCCAGTAATACTCCAGGTGAATTGGTCATTCACCCGGAAGTAGACATGGCGTTTAAACAAAGAATGCGCCAAGTCTTCGGCTGTCGCAGGCACTAAAATAAAACTGTTTTGATCGCTTTTTGCGTCCCCACCGAGTGTAGGCGTAATCGCACTGCGCATGCCTTCAAAGTTACAAAGTGGAAAGTAAGTATAACTGAGTGATGTCACATCTTCAATGTGAAACTGCCCGTTTTTACTCAATTTCATAGTTAACGCCATGGTAATCCCCCGTTTCTAGAATCCATCAAATCAATCCGCGTTAATCGCTTGTTTGATTTGATTTTTGATTGTTTCATAAGCCGCGTCGCTTAATGATTGATGTTTTTTAATACGCTTGAGAATCCGCGCGATGGGTTCTTCCTTTTCGTACCATCTTAACGGTCTAAAATGGGATTCAAGCACGCTGAACCAGTCGGGGTAAAACCATTCAAGAAACTTGACTGGATGCGCGAGGGTCATCACCGGTGCATACGGTGTTTGGTTCGTTAAGGTGATAGTTTTACTAGCGATGTAATCTCGGCTGTGCCGGGCTACATGCACCGTATATGTGCCGTTATATATGACGAAATCATGCGCACTGACACAATACGTCTCAAACGCAGCGAGTGGTAGATGTAATGTCACGGTTGTTTTTTCATGTGCTTTAACTCGTACCTTTTTAAAGGCGCGCAGTTCTTGCGCGGGTTTGATAAGATGGGCAATTTGTGTGCGCACATACACTTGGACGGTTTCAAAGGCATCGATCTTGCTTTTGTTTTCAAGGGTTACAGTGATGTGCATGATCGCAGAGGGATTTGTTTCATCGTAATCAAAAGTCACATCACGATACACAATATCAACGTAACTAAGGCCGTAACCAAACGGATACAGTACGTCATATTGATGGGTATCGTAGTACCGATAACCATGCATGATTAAGTCTTGGTGATAATCGACTTTTTCAAGCGGTGGAAATGTCCCATAGTGTGGCGTTTGTTCAAGCATGAGCGGGAAGGTTTCTTGTAAGCGGCCACTTGGGCTGGCCTCACCGACAATAATATCAAGAAGTGCTTCCCCCGCGGCACCCCCTAAAAACCACGTTTCTAAGATGGCCCGGCTGTGCGCTTTAATCGTGCGTAAATCAAGGGCACTGCCATTACTTAAAATGACAATCATGTTAGGATTGACAGTCCGAATCGCTTCGAACACATCTAAATGCCCTTGCGGTAACATCATATGCGGTCGGTCTTGACCTTCGGTTTCAAGCGCTTCGGTGGTGCCGGTAAAAAACAAGACGACATCACTCTTTTTAGCGACGTTGACCGCATCGTTGATTAAAACTTTATTGGTGTCGTTATCATCATAGCCATCCGCATAAAGTAATGAATTAAACTTTGTCGCAAAGCTTTCATAAGGCACTTCTTGATGATGGGGTCTAACGGTGGCGCTCCCACCGCCATTGATCCGTGGGTGTTTTGCGAATTGCCCAATCATGCCGATTGTTTGTGTTGTATGTTTAAGGGGTAAAATGCCATCATTTTCAAGTAAGACAATCGCTTCGCGGGCGACTTGTTGTGCGACTGTGTGATGGGCGTCTAAATCAATCGCATCACAAGGTTCAATCGTTTGGACACGTTTATGCAACGCAAATACCGGCGCTAAGCTTGCGTCTAGCTCTGTTTCACTCAAAGTGCCCATCTTTAAGGCGTCGAGTGTGTCTTGTTCAAAGCTCGATGGCCCAGGCATCTCAATATTCATCCCGTTTTTTAACGATTTGACTTTATCTTGAACAGCCCCCCAGTCAGAAATTACGGCACCTTCATACTGCCACTGTTTGCGCAAAACAGTCTGTAAGAGATCCGCCGACTCAGAAGCGTAAGTCCCATTGATTTGGTTATAGCTGCTCATCACCATCCAAGGATTCGCTTGTTTGATAATTTTATAGAACGGATAAAGATAAAGCTCATGCAGTGTTCGCTCATCGATGTGCACATCGACAAAACGGCGCATCGTTTCTTGTTCATTTAAGGCGAAGTGTTTGATACACGCACCAACTTGTTCAGACTGAACCCCTTGCACAAACGCACGACCTATTGCACTGGTTAAATAAGGGTCTTCACTATAATATTCAAAATTACGTCCTCCAAGTGGACTTCGCTTTAAGTTAATGCCTGGGCCGAGTAAAACATCAACTTGGTGATACCGACACTCTTTACCAATCGTTTGACCGACCTGTTTGATCAAGTCAGTATTCCATGTCGAAGCTATTGCGGCAGCACACGGAAATAGTGTTGTAGCAATTAAGCCTGCCTGATTAGAAAAGTCACCATTTTCAGCTGGTTGACCGTAAACACGGACGCCATGGGGGCCATCTGCCACATAGATCGGCCGGCCCCTTAAATTGTCACTTTCAAACAGATGCCAGTTGCCTTGACCGCTCGTTAAACGAACTTTTTCTTTCAACGTTATTTTCTTCAAAATGAACCCTCCCTATGGAACACGTGATTCTGTCGTATTATAGCACAGCTTAACTGTTTTTCTAACAGGCAGTATGTCAAAACATGACACGAGAGGGGAACATGAATAGGGTGATGATTAACGAGACTATGGCTTAATTGAGGGTTGTTTTTCGCCGCTTAACCACCAAATTTTAGTGAAATGTCTAGCAAGGCATGCTAAAATACAGGGTATAAAGCCATATCATAGGAGAAAACTATGAAGAAAAATATCAATGTACCCAATGCTTTAAGTCTCGCTCGCATTGTCTTTTTACCGCTTTTATATGTCTTAGTCATCTATGATTTACGCACAGCATTTTTGATCGCCTATTTATTGATTGGTGCAACCGATGCTTTTGATGGGTTCATTGCGAGAAAGTTTAACCTCGTCACGAATCTTGGTAAAGATCTTGATGCCGTCGCAGATTTGATGTTGTACATTTCTACCGCGGCCTTCATATATATGCTTTATCCTGCCTATATTGAACCACATTTAACACTCTTTTACTTTTTAATGGGTGTCATCGTGTTATCGCTCATTGTTTCTCTCATTTTTGCGAAAAAACCGATTGTCATGCATACACATATTTTAAGACTGTGCGCGGTCATGGTTTATTCGCTCATGTTCTTTTCATATTTTTG
>SKGI01000054.1 GCA_007117555.1 Candidatus Izemoplasma sp.
CTTCGACGTTCTTTTCTAGATTGGTGGTGTAATAGACAACACGGGTTGTCGCATCGAGTTGCAACACGACCGCATCCCGATTATAATAGCCGAGTTCTTCATCAAAAATGGCGGCGATGCCTTCAACGGGTTTTGCATCAAAGGTAGGTTCTTCGTCACGACTCCGTTCGGCACAACTCAGCAACGCCAAAGACATGATTGCAAACAGGGTAAGTACAAAGGCCTTTTTCATAATTAATCCTCCTCTTTGAACATGTTATGGGTAAAGCTGTTTGTCGGTTGGTTGAACAAAGAACTGATGGCTGTATGATAATAATAAACACCGACATTGTCTATAACAAACGAAAGTCCTTCATTGACGGCAGTATTCGATGTGAGGAAAATACCATTGAAAATTTGACTCATATCAAGTTCAGCAGTACACCATGTACACCATTCAGGTGTCCAGTATTGACTAAATGGGATGCGTACCCATCCTTCAAACCCAACAGGGATGGCAAAGGTCGGTTTTGCATGGACAATAAACTCTTGACCATTTTCATGACGTAACATAATCATACCGCCATAAGCGATATTGCGACGCTGATAGCGCCAGTCTTCGCCTTCGGGTCCGAAGTTATCAGGCAAGAACATATCAAATTCTAAGTTGATTGTGATTTCTCTTGAGGAAAGGTTTTTCACCCAAAAAGTCATGCCTTTGGCCTCTTCATCCTCTGGCCCATCATTCCACACAGTCCAGTCTGTTACATGCGGTTGTGGGAAGATATTGATTGAACCAAAAATGTTTTTCCCCGGTTCTGAAGCGCCAATATCGACACGCATCGCGCGTTCGTAAGGACCTTCCTCATATAAGGAAATGTAAAGTGGCGAGCCACCTTCCCAAGTCGTAATGGCTTGTGTTAACGCCTCGTTTGTAGGATAGTCAAACGTTTCAAGCGCTTTTACATCCCCAATGCGTAAAGCCGGACCGGGTACACGAACGTCTTCAAAGCTAACCCGTTCAAGTAACGTTTTTTGACTGTTGGCATCGGCATCTAAAATGAAACGTTCTGCAAAAGCGGTCTCATCAAGATTCACAGTATCAAGAACGGTTGTATAATTGTACGTTTCATCCATCACAGCAATTTGACCAAAATGTAACACTTCAAAGCTGTTAAACTGAATATTGACACCAAGGAAAATCGCAAAAATTTCTTCTAAGTTAATTTGTTGGTTTTCCGCTGCAGGATTTATATTATTGAAACTGTCAAAAGGAATAATCATCGTACCACTAAAGCCTGCTGGTAACCATACGTTGCCCCAATAGACTGGCACTTCAGTGACTGTGCCATCTTCATGAACGAAATATGTTTTGTCTGGGCCTTCCATACTATCTTGATTGGTCGCAAAAATACTGGCATCTGTTTGATGGATCGACCATTGCATAGGTGAATCGATAGCCGTGGCATTCGTAATGTCAAAGGCTAAGGCTACACTGTCTTTCCAATCGGTCACTTGAGGCATAATGCGTGTCCAAGCAAATCCGTCACCTGGCTCACTGAACGAAACTTTTGCACCATTTAATACATCATGCGGAAGAGGCATCAGTTCAGTGGGATCAATCGTAAAGTCTGGTTCATCTAAACCAAGATCTGCGGCACTTACACGTGACCAAATGGATCGTTGACTGTTAGGATCACCATCTGGAATGATATGTGATGACATCTCTTCAAGGGCTCTAACATCTAAAATACTTGTGTATTGATTCAACGCATCAAGTACCGCAAACTCAGCGATGCGCATCCTGATAAAGCTATTAAACTCGATGTTAACACCTAAGAAGATGCCAAAAATGTTGCTCACATCAAGTGTTTGGTTGGGTGCCTCAGGATTAATGTTATTAAAGCTGTCAAACGGTACAATCATTGTCCCTTTGAAGTTTGCAGGCAACCATATATTGCCCCAGTAAATGGTGCTTTCAACAATATCACCTGTGGCATCATCGATGAAGTAAACTTTGTCAGGACCATCTTCCGCTCCTTGATTGGTGGCGAAAATAGATGCGTCTGTTTGATGAATAGACAGTTGGAACGGTGAATCGATACTTGTTTCATTTTCGATGTCTAAAGCGAGCGCAACCGTATCACCCCAATTTGTTAAGGTTGGCATAATCCGATTCCAAGCCCACCCAGAGCCAGCTTCGCTAAAGGTTAAGCGTGCTGCGTGTAACATGTCACCCGACATCGCGACGAGATCAATCGGTTCTGGATCAAGCCCTAAGTCTTCATGCGTGACTCGTTCAAGAATCATTTTTTGACTGTTTGGATCACCATCACGAATAAGGTGATTAGCAAATTGTGTCTCATCAAGGGCGCGAATGTCAAGAAGTGTCGTATAGTCGTATGTTGGTGTTACACCAGCAATTTCGGCGATGGTAATCACTTCAAAGCTATTGTGCAAAATATCGGTGCCAAAGAAAATACCGAAGATACTGCTAGTATCCAATGTTTGATTGGGCGCACTTGGATTGATGTTATTGAAACTGTCAAACGGTACGAGCATGGTTCCTTTAAAGTTTGCTGGTAACCAAATGTTGCCCCAGTAGATGGTACTTTCTACCATCTCACCGGTCGCACCATCAAGGAAAAAAACCTTATCAGGACCGTCTTCTGCCCCTTGATTGGTCGCGAAAATAGATGCATCTGTTTGATGAATACTCAATTGAAAGGGTGAATTGATATCGGTATGATTCTCAATATCAAATGCTAGGCCAATATGGCCATCCCAATCGGTCACTTCTGGCATAATTCTAAGCCAGGCAAAGCCATCACCAGGCTCGCTGAAGCGAATCCGCGCAGCCCCGAGCATGTCACCAGATAGTGGTTCAATCTCGCTTTCAGCATGCAACACCGTCAATGCGGTAAAAAGCGATAAACCGAATACAAGACTTGCGATGAAAAATCTTCTGATTCCTTTCATACTTTTCCTCCTTTTTGGAAAGTTCTTTCTTGAAATATTTGCAAAAAGCCTGACACATCGACTTGAGTGGCCACTTGGACGACACGACTTCCAGGTGTCCCTTCGGGCACTACAACTGTAGCGCCACGATCATGATCGATGTCGACTTGAACGCACTTCGGTTCAAAGCTGACAAAATCATGGGTTAGTACCGAGGCTGCCAGCGGATCATGCATGACGGGTATATCAAAAGCATAATGTTCAAACCAACGACTCAGCATTTGTTGCATAAGTTGTCCTGCCGAACTTTGTTGCTTTTTTAGACTATTAAGATACGCACTATCAAGTGTGCATTGCAATGTAACATCTAAACCGACACTCCATACGGGAATATCGGATGTAAACACCACTCTAGCCGCTTCTGGATCACATCGAATGTTCCACTCAGGATGGTGGTTGGCATCGTATCCACCCATGAGTACAATCCTGTGTATTTTATGCATCGCTTTAGAACGTTCAATAGCTTTCGCGATATTTGTCAATGGGCCAATACAAAGAACAGTAAGTTGATTGGTGTACTTTTCTGCTAAGCGGATGATGGCATCGACCGCGTGCTCATCCGCAATTTTAGCATCATCCATCTTTTGATCATATTGCGGTGGCAAGTACAAGCCTAACTCATCGACCTTTTCATTCGCACGAATCGCTTCAGTTAATAAAGCTTGTACATCTTGCTTAATCGGGTTGTTTTCGCCAGCATACACATCGACTTTATGCCCTAAAGAATCCGCAAGTTTTACTGCCATCTTGCCGCGCTTTACAGTGTTTCGGAATACGGTAGTCACCCCAACTAAATCAATCTCAGGTGAGTTCAACAAATAAGCAAGCGCAAACGCATCATCGATATCATCGCCGATATCGGTATCTAACACGACTTTAATCTTGTCGCTCATATAAGGCATACCTCCAGTAACTGAAATCACCATTAGGGCCAGTTGACGGAATTTGATAACCTGGTTGATGCGGTGGCCAGCCCATCTCAACGCCGATGGCATCTTTAGCCCGTTGATAAGCATCTTCACGGAAAGCCACCACGGTGGGTAAGCCACGACTATTCATGGCCGCAATGGCACTTTCGTAATATTCTAACGCTTGGGCTGTGCTGTTAGCACGAATGATATCAGGCAACCACTCACTCCACGTCGAGGTGACTCGGTTACTTTGTGTTGTAAAGTTAAAGTAATCGTCTCGCGCTGTATCTGGCAAGAGGAAATTAGGCGTATAGTCATGTGAGAAAGGGGTTAAAGGCCGTTTTAAATTATCAATATAAATATCTTGGCTCGTCCGGCCTTCTGAAGGCATAATCCGATTTATGTAGGCCAAATTCATAAGCAAGTTCATTTGAAAAAGACCATATTGACCGACATTGCCTGTCTCTAAATCGTTAAGATATTGCTCGGTCCACCGTACTTGTGTTTGGGTTTCATCAGTCCATTCCCAAGTGTTA
>SKGI01000059.1 GCA_007117555.1 Candidatus Izemoplasma sp.
TTAAAAGAACGCTTAGACAGTCAGTTTAACCCTGACGGTTATAACATCGGTATCAACAACGGTAAAGCAGCCGGTCAAACAGTCTTTCATCTTCATGTCCACCTGATCCCCCGTTATGATGGGGACATGGAAAACCCGCGTGGTGGCGTGCGCGGCGTGATTCCACACAAACAAAAGTATTAAAAAAACAGACCCTTAGGTCTGCATTTTTTCTGGTTTAATCTTACAAGCACCTTTATCGATGCTATAAAGAATATAAATCATGCTCAAAGCGATAAAAGCCAATAAGGCGACTTTCCACATCAAGTTACCCATCGGTAATACAATCGGGGTAAAGGCGATGCCTACTGCGGCTAAAAAGGCGACCACACATGGGGCACACCCAAATGTCAAAAGCGCAAAAATGAATGATATGACAGGAATCGATGTGGCACCGCGTGGCTCTGATTTAGTCAACTTAAGTTTGATTTGACTTAAAGAAACCATAATGCTTGTCATCGTAGCCATTAAAATGTTAAGCGTGATATGGACCGCAAAGAGCCCGCCACCGAGCTCACCTATCATCGCGCTAAGTGAACCAAATGATAAAATATCAAACATAGCATATAAAGTTTGTAATAGGATGAAAATCACCGCAAACACGATGAGATTGTTACGCTTGAATTGCTCTTTCCACACGACGGATAACATCGTCATCACTCCTTCATAGATAGTGTATCACAAGAAAACTTGTTTCGCGACCGTTTTGCTTGTATTCATACAAGGGAGAGGTAAATATGTCCCAGTTGATCGATCACAATTTCGCACTTAAAGTACGCATGTACCGGATCGAAAAAGGGTTAAGCTTGCGCGCACTCGCCGCTAAGATAGACCAATCTAAATCACTGCTTTCAGATATTGAACGGGGCATCGCACCGGCCACTTTAAACACGGCAAAAAAGTTACAAAACGTATTGCAGTTTAAACATCAAGCAAACGTGCGCGGCCGCAAAGCGTTTGAAACAATCGCAAGGCAACTGCATGATCGCTTGGCCTTAGGGGATGACGAGGCGGCGCAAACATTTGCCCAAGCACTCGAGCATAAGTTAGATTTTTATACACGCGGACCGTTTTGTATAGAATATTACATGATTATGTTGATGTACGCCTTGTTTACTGAAAAAAAACAAGTTGTCATTGAACCGTATTTCAAACGCCTTTACGCTGTGCGTGACTTTCTTGATTCAACACGGAAACAGTACTTTCATTTACTGGCGGGATTTTACTACTTATATAAGTATGAGCTTGATGCAGTTGAACAGACGGTCAAGGTTTTACAAAAAGAAATGCTTGCGCCACTGCATGAAGGGTTTTGCCTCTATGTTGAAGCAATGGCTCATGTGTATGATTATCGCCGTTTTAAATCGGCACTTATAAGGTTTGAAAAAGCGAAGGCGCATTTTATTAGCTTGAACAACTTCTATTTCGTTATGCGCATTCGCGTTATGGAACAACGGCTGTATGTCTATCGTCAAAATTTCTCGCGCTTTTGGCGTCTTCATGAAGAGACATCAAGCTATGCGCAAATTCATAATCATTATTTTCTTAAGCGAGACAACCTCGGTAACATACTAAGGTATCACTTAATTAAGGGCGACTATGCAGCACTTGATGCGCTGCTTGAATCCTATGACACTCGCCAACAAGTCGATCAGTTTATCCATATTTATGCTTTGTATCGATTAAAGCGGTACAAAGCAGCACAAGCACTCATTGAAACAATTGAGTTCAATCCCATTCCTAACGTCTTAAAGCCAATACAATTAGGCGTCGAGACAATGGCACATTTAATCGCTACTAAACCTGAGAAAATTGATTTAGAGCGGTTGACAGCCTTTGCGGAGACAGCGTATGAAATGTCAAACTATCTCATGATTAGAATTTCTCATAAACTACTACTTGAAGCACTGCAAGCTAAAAGACATTATAAAGAAGCTTTATATTATGGTGAGCGACTGCTTCAAATTATGTGGGCTATGACAGGAGGGGTTCGATGAAACATTATCGAAAAGAACTATGGTTTGAAATGCCTTCAAGGCGCGGGTTATTAAATATAACGCCGCAAATCGAAAGCTGTTTACAAGAAAGTAAGATTCGTGAAGGGCTCTTATTATGCAATGCGATGCACATTACTGCCAGTGTGTTTATCAATGACGATGAACCTGGGCTCCATGCAGATTTCGAGCAGTTTTTAGAACGGCTGGCACCGGAAAAGCCACACAGTCAGTATCGGCATAACACGTATGAAGATAATGCGGATGCGCATCTCAAACGGACAATCATGGGGCGTGAAGTGGTCGTAGCGGTGACACAAGGTACGCTAGATTTTGGCCCTTGGGAACAAATTTTCTACGGTGAGTTTGATGGTCAGCGTCGGAAACGTGTTTTAGTAAAAATAATCGGGGAGTAGAGGCGATTTCGATGGCTCGGCTGCTATTTTTTCTGCTTTATATGGTGGGCGTGGTCTTGTTTAGAGTGTTTTTTCATTACTTAAATGCGACCGTCCAAAATACCCATAAAGACCAGCGTGTATATCAAGCTGCTCAAAGTCAGCAATGGATTAATCTTGCGGCCTTGTTTGTCGTTTTTTTTGGTGTGGACCGACCCCTTGTTTTACAAGATATTCTAATCATACTTTTAGGCTGGTCGATGGCGACGTGGGTCGTAATGATCCGCTTTGATTCGATCCTTGATGGGCGTTTCATTGACCGGTTTTTTTATTATGTACGGACTTTCATGCTCAAAAGAGCGATTCCGCTCATGTTAGTCACGCTCTTTACATACCTCTTTTTTGCCGGTGAACCGTGGTTGCCTTACCCCGTGATGGGGGTGTTGATTTTGATCATTATTGGGTTAGGCTATACTATCCTCTTTACGCTTGTGGTGCCGCGCCTTTTTGATAAAAAAGCGTATGTGCGGCCGTTCGCCCCAAAACCACCTATACCAGAAAATCCAACAGTTTTTGTATTGAAAAGCCGCCGTTTAAGATTGCCAATCAACGCCTTATACACGGGTTTCTTTGGTCGCCATAGCATTTGGGTATCGCCGGCGTTACTAGCCACTTTAAGCCACCATCAAATCGATGGCATCATTGCCCATGAAATCGGTCATCGCCGGGGGAAACATCTTATCGTACGGTTAGTTTTTTTAGTGTTTACAATTGCCATCTTATTAGGGTGTGCCGCTTTGGCTTTTTCAAGTTCGTTGAGTCACCAACTCGGCTTTCCAAACACTTTCTTTTATCAACTCATGCTCTTTTTAATGGTCTATCAGTTAGCGGAGACGTTTATAGAAAGTCTATTTTTTCGTTTGTCGCATAAACAGGAGTTTGCGGCAGATTGGCATGCGGCACAAATGGGACGTGGAGCGGCGCTTGCTCAAGCGCTCTTTGTCATTGCCCACCATCAAGCAGAACCATTATTGCATCCTCTTTCAAGACGGTGGCAGTTCTCACATCCAGATCATTCCGAACGTTTAGAAGCACTGCGTCATGTTGCGAACTTAGAAGCGGACTATGGCTTTGTCTTTGAATGCTATGTGAAACCTAAACGCCGACAAGCAACCCCTATTAAGCCACCAGTTTTGACACCTTCTGAAGGTGAAAACCGCAGTTGAAATAGGTCGTATGTTTAAATCGCTTTGTACCGATGACATTTGATGATATAATAGGGTATAAGGGGTGAAAGCATGAAAACGAGTATTGCCACGGTACCACTGATTTATCCATTGCCTATGGCGATCGTTGGTGTGAAAAATGACAAGGGGACGTTTTTTTCGACCATTCGCAATTTAAATGTCATCAGTCAAGAACCAGCCATTTTTGGGATGGTTGTCGCCGATGAGCGGCATCTTCACAAACAACTTAAAGTAGGCACGCAGTTTAGCCTGAATATGCCAACTACCACGATGATTGATAAAGCAGACTTATGTGCAAACGTTTCAAGTGAAGCATTCGACAAATCAAGTTTGTTTGACACCGTTTTAGTGCAAGGCATTCCAGTCATTGAAACATGTCCAGTTGTGTTGCTTTCTGAAGTGACCGACACGATACGCATTGAAGATCAAACCTTTTTCGTATGCAAAGTTCAAGAAACATTACTTGAAGAACGCCTGCCTATCGATGGCCACATACCATCACTAAATATTCTCGACCCGATATTATATGGACTCGATGATAAGTACTATACAGTGGGTCGGGTCATTGGTAAGTCAAGTAAAGAAGGCGAATCACTGTATCGCAATGTGCGCAAGACGATGGCACCACAACCCTATTCCTTTCATTTCAAGTATAAAATTTGTAAACTTAAGCACCAAGGTGTTTCTTACAAAGATTTATCTGATACATTTAACGTCTATCATGAAACGATTGAAGACTGGTATACGCTCTACACGCTTTTTGGTCGGAATGGGTTGACGAAAAAAATGGCGGATAAACTCGCAGCCACCCGTTTCACCAAAGCGCAAAAGGCTGAAATGGTGCGGCAAATCATCGAAGGGGAAAAAACGTATCGTGATGTCTGTGGTGAACATACCGTCAGCTTATCAAGGCTTAAAAACTGGGTCAAGAAAGCACGCAAAAAAGCACGCCAAACATAAGATCGGCTCTCAGCCGGTCTTTTTTTTACATGCCTATTTGAAACTTCTTTGGTTAGACAAAACCTACATTGTCGCTGTAAGCGCTTTATGATATAATGTGTGCGTATAACAGTTGAATGAGGTGGCCTATGCGTATACATCAACATCCCATTTTGTCATTCGATAAGCGAAAGACACTCAACTTCACGTATAACGGTCAAACGTTAGAAGGCTTTGAAGGGGATACCATTGCGTCTGCACTCCATGCACAAGGCATCAAAATGTTAAGTGAAAGCATCCATCTAAAACGCCCAAGGGGCTTTTATTGTGCCATTGGAAACTGTGCTTCATGTAATATGGTTGTTAATGGTGAGCCTAATGTTCGGACGTGTATTACCCCACTTGAAGAAGGCATGGAGGTACGTTTGCAAGAAGGAAAGGGGCACATTCGATGAAACAGGTTGAAGTGTTGATTATCGGCGCTGGACCCGCGGGTTTGTCGGCTGCGGACATCTTGCTTGAGGCTGGAGCCTCGGTGGCGATAGTCGATCGCAGTGATCGCGTTGGCGGGCAACTGACCAAACAAACACATATGTTTTTTGGTTCTCAAGCGCATTATGCATCCAAACGTGGGATTGATATTTTGACGATCTTATTTGATAAAATCAAGCACCACCCAAACTTGCACATGTTTACGAATACAACCGTGGCTGGGTTGTACCCTGATAAAGTTGTAGCTTGCGTTCAAGAATCACGCTATTTCACTTTGCAAGCCAAAGCGATTATTGTGGCGACGGGGGCTAGTGAAAAGTCATTGCCGTTTGAAAACAATGATTTGCCTGGCGTTTATGCAGCAGGCGCTGTTCAAACACTGATGAATGTTTATGGTGTTAAACCTGGTGACAAAGTTTTAATGGTCGGTAGCGGCAACATCGGTCTAATCGTAACCTATCAACTGATGCAAGCGGGCGTCATCGTTCCGATGCTTGTTGAAGCTGCGGAGACGATTAGTGGTTACTTAGTGCACGCCTCAAAAATAAAACGACTTGGGGTGGATCTTCGCATGCGCACAAGTGTCAAACGTGCACTCGGCACAAAACATGTAGAAGGCGCACAAATTTGGCAACTTGATGAACAGTGGCAAGGCATTCCTGGAACAGAAGAGACGATCCCTGTCGATACGATTTGTTTAGCGGTTGGGCTATCACCGCTAACTGAACTGCTCCAACAAATCGGTGCAGAAGTGACTTACATTAATGAACTCGGCGGCCATGTGCCGCGTTTAAATGACCGGTTTGAAACGACCGTCGATGGCGTCTTCGCCTGTGGTGATGTTGCGGGAATTGAAGAAGCTTCGAGTGCGATGATTGCTGGGACGATTGCTGGGCTTGAAGCGGCTTTGAAACGGGGCTATAAGATTGAAAACGTCGCTGAGCGTCGCGCCAGTTTACATGCATCACTAGCGACACTCCGCAGTGGCCCACATGCTGCAAAAATCCGTAAAGGACACGAGAAACTGGGGGTTAAGTCATGATTGAAAAAACAGGCGTCCCATCAAAAGAAGCTGTCCTCGAACAATTTCCTGAGCGGATTGTTCTCGTGAAACCAAAAGCCATCATTGAATGTTATAAAGAGATTCCTTGTAATCCGTGTAGTACGAGCTGTCCTTTTGATGCGATTCATGTGCCTGAAGACATCAATGTCAGACCAACGATTGACTTTGATGCGTGCACAGGCTGTGGGATTTGTGTCTATCACTGTCCTGGTTTAGCCATCACAGTCATGCAAGTCAAAGATCAAAAAGTGATGATGAAAATTCCCTATGAATTCACGCCACTCCCAAAGGTCGGTGAACAACGTAATGTGCTTGACCGCTCAGGTGCGGTATTGACCCAAGGCACCATCACTAAAGTTCAAACAAGTCCAAAACAAGAAAAAACGGCGCTCATTCATGTTGAAATGGATGCGGCGCACTTACATGACGCCATAACCATCGAGGTGACCCATGGATCACATGAATCCTAAAGATATTATTATTTGTCGTTGTTCAGATGTGACGTTATTTGATCTATTTGAACTGTTTGAACAAGGGTATCGTTCTTTTGAAGAGCTCAAGCGTATCAAACGGGTCGGGATGGGGCCGTGTCAAGCGAATACGTGTGGCAAGATGGTCCAATGGGAAATCGCGAAATATTTCAAGATACCGCTTGAAGAAGCGTTGTTTCATAACTTACGGCCCTTCACACTTGGCATTAAACTGAAACACATCAAGGAGGGAAGCGACACATGATGACAAAAGCAGATGTGGTCATCATCGGTGGCGGAATTTCTGGTGCGAGCATCGCCTACCATCTAGCAGAAGCCGGTGTGAAGAATATTGTTGTCTTAGAAAAACAGTATATGACTTATGGGGCAACAGGCCGATGCGGCGCCGGTGTGCGCCAACAGTGGGGCACAAAAATGAACTGTCTACTCGCCAAAAAGAGCGTAGCCTTTTTTGAAAAAGCCCAGTCCATCCTTGACTATGATGGCGACATCGAATTCAAACAAGAAGGCTATTTGATTGTTGCTTCCGATGCGAAAGAAACGGAAACATTTGCGGCCAATGTTGCCTTGCAAAATAGTTTTGGCATTCCCGCTCGGATGTGTACAAAAGAAGAAGCACAAGAAATTGTACCCCATCTTAATACCGATGTCATTCATAGCGCTGCCTTTTGCCCAACAGATGGTCATCTTAACCCATTCACAATGACCGATGCGTTTTTTAAGGCAGCAAAAAGACTCGGGGTTCACTATTATGATCACACAGCTGTAACCGACATTACAATGAAGTCAGGGAAAATCACGGGAGTTATGACCGAGCGCGGCTTCATCGAAACGGATACGGTTGTCAATGCGGCTGGGGGTTGGGCTAAAGAAGTTGGCGCGATGGTCGGTCTTGACATCCCTGTTTATTCACGGAACCATGAAATACTTGTGACAGAGCCCATTGAGAAAATACAAGGCCCGATGGTCATTTCATTTTCTAAAAACATTTACTGCCAACAAACCCCTCACGGCGCATTCATTATGGGACGGGGCGATAAAGACGCACCCAAAGGCCATGATATGGGCTCGAGTTGGCAGTTTCTTGAAGCGATGGCTAAAACAGTCAGTGAACTTTTACCACCAGTAGGTGAACTGCGTGTCATCCGTCAATGGGGTGGCCTTTACAACATGTCTCCTGATCATCAACCGATTATTAGTGCCAGTCGTGATGTGCCAGGGTTTTATATCGCCTGTGGCTTCAGTGGTCATGGATTCATGCTTGCCCCGATGACAGGATTGTTAATCCGAGAAATGATCTTAGGACAAACCCCTTCAATGCCGCTTGAAGCGTTATCGCTTGAACGTTTTGAAGGTCAAGAAATAGAAGAACTTGAAACAAGCGTTGTCTAGCATAAAAGGAGGAAAATTATGGGAACATACTCGTACAAAACAGAACCATTGCAAGATTTTAAACAGCCAGAGGTTATCACAGCTTATCAAGCAGCCCTCAAACGCGTAGAGGCCTCACTCGGTGGTGAGTATCCACTTATTATCAACGGTGAACGAATCAAATCTGGCAACACGTACACATCAGTTAATCCAGCCGATCACCAAGTGACCATCGGCATTGTACATCAAGCTAGTGAAACCCATGCAGAACAAGCGATGCAAGCTGCCTTAAATGCTTTTGAAACGTGGTCTAAAGTCCCTGCAAAGGTGCGTGCGGATGTATTGTTTAAAGCCGCTGCCATTTTAAGACGTCGTCGCAATGAGTTTAGTGCGTTGATGACAAAAGAAGCCGGCAAACCTTATGTTGAGGCCGATGCAGATACAGCTGAAGCGATTGATTTCCTTGAGTATTATGGTCGCCAAATGCTTGAACTTGAAACCATTGATCACAAAGTGCTTAGCCGCCGTAATATCGAGCGTAATGAGTACCGTTACATTCCGCTTGGTGTGGGCGCGATCATCTCACCTTGGAATTTTCCACTCGCCATCTTTGCGGGTATGACCTGTGCCGCCATCGTGACCGGGAATACGGTCTTAGTCAAGCCCGCTGTGACGACTCAAGTCATCGCCTATAAATTTATCGAAGTGCTTGAACAAGCAGGGTTGCCTGATGGGGTTGTCAACTTCATCCCGGGTGATGGCCCTGAAATCGGTGAGTTTATGGTCAAACATCCTAAGACGCGCTTTGTCAGTTTCACAGGGAGTAAACAAGTTGGCTGTATGATTTATGAAAATGCCGCAAAAGTCCGCAAAGGCCAAATTTGGCTTAAACGCGTCATCGCTGAGATGGGTGGTAAAGATGCAATCATTGTCGATGAAGGCGTCGATCTTGATGAAGCCGCAGAAGGCATCGTAGGTAGTGCTTTTGGGTTTAGTGGCCAGAAATGTAGCGCATGTAGCCGCGCCATTATCCATGAGAAAGTGTATGACGCGCTCTTAGAAAAAATTAAAGACCGTACAAGTAAATTAGCTTTAGGGGATCCAGCTGATGCGGAAACATTTGTTGGCCCAGTCAATGATAAAAAAGCGTATAAAAAAGTGACGGACTATATTAAAATCGGTAAGAAAGAAGGTCGTTTGTTAATTGGTGGCAGTGCAGATGACCGTAAAGGTTGGTTTGTCCATCCGACGGTATTTGTCGATGTGGAACCGACGGCACGCATCATGCAAGAAGAAATCTTTGGACCGGTTTTGGCCGTGACTAAAGTCGCCGATTTTGATGAAGCACTTGCGGTCGCAAACAATACCGAGTTTGGTTTAACCGGTGCGGTTTACTCAAATAACCGCATGCATTTAGAAAAAGCTAGAGACACGTTCCATGTAGGTAATCTATATCTTAATCGTAAATGTACAGGTGCCATCGTTGGCTATCAACCATTCGGCGGTTTCAACATGAGCGGTACCGACTCAAAAGCTGGTGGACCTGACTATCTCATTTTACACATGCAAGGCAAAACTGTTTCTGAAGCGTTATAAAACACTTTACTTTCATTTAATCTACCAATAGAAAAACACACTTTTTGTCTTGATGAAGACGAAAAGTGTGTTTTGTTGTGCTAAAAATATGGACTGGGCTTACTTGCCGAAGACCGCTTTCCAATCCGCAAGAAAAGCGTCGATGCCTTGATCGGTTAACGGATGCTTAAACGCTTTTTTGAAGACATCATAAGGAATCGTCGCGATATGCGCCCCAGCTAAAGCGGACTGAGCGATGTGTTGCGGATGACGAATGCTCGCACTAATAATTTCAGTGGGCAAGTCGTACTGATCAAGAATCATGCGAATGTCCGCGACGAGTTGGATCCCATCTTGTCCCATATCATCGAGTCGCCCGACAAAAGGACTCACATATGTTGCCCCGGCTTTCGCCGCAAACAACGCTTGACTTGCACTGAAAATAAGCGTCACGTTTGTTTTAATGTTGTCTTTGGTTAATGCATGCACCGCTTCAAGACCCGCTGGTGTCATTGGAAGTTTAACGACAAGATTAGGATGGATCGCCGCAATTTCTCGACCTTCGCGAATCATGCCTTCAGCATCGAGGCTAATCACTTCGCCGCTAATTGGACCGTCTACAAGCGTGGTAATTTCTTCGATGACGGTTTTAAAGTCTCGGCCTTCTTTGGCAATTAAAGTTGGGTTTGTGGTAACCCCCGCAAGAATACCGAGTGATGCCATTTCACGAATGTGTTCGACATTCGCTGTATCAATATAAAGCTTCATTGTTTTTCGTTTTCCTCCTCATTAGATTCAATTGGTTTGAAACGCACGGGTTCAACGCCTTCAAGCATCGGTTTAACCCGTGATGGAAACAAAATGCCATTCAAATGATCGAGTTCATGTTGGAAAACAATACTGACAAATCCTTTTAACTTGAGTGTTACGTCTTCACTTAATGTTTCTGTCTTAGGATCAAACAACTTAGTACGGACAGTCACTTGTTTATAGCGTGGCACGAGTCCTTCGACTTCACGGTCAATGCTTAAACACCCTTCACCACCAGGCATGTAAGTAAGCGCTTCGGTATGCGCCACTAGACGTGGATTCACCATTAAGTAATCATGCAAAGTCTCAAACAGTTCATCCTCTGTGTAAATTGCAAGCATCCGTAAAGGCACATCAATTTGAGGGGCCGCTAAGCCGACACCAGGACGTAAAGCATATTTTTCGGCTAACTCGGGTGTTTGTGAATCAATCAAAAATTGTCGCATCGCCTTGAGCGTTTTTTTCGTTTTATCATCAAGAGGAACTGAGACATTTTCCGATCGTTTCGTTAATGTTGGGTGGCCTTCGCGGATGATGTCTTTCATCGTCAACAAATCCTCCCACCTCCTTCATTCAGTATCAAGTACGTAAGCTTTTTCTTAATACAAGCGTTTAAGACAACTCTATTGTACCACTCTCTATAACATTCATGATTTATTATGTACATAAAGCGTTTTCAAAAAGGTTTATCTATTGTCTATGCAGCACGAAACAAGTATAATATAACTACACCCTGAATCAGTTTGGAGGCAGTTATGAAATCGATTAAGAAAATTGGCGTCATCACCGGCGGTGGTGACTGCAGTGGTTTGAATGCCGTAATCAACGGCATTACAAAAACCGCCATCACGAAATACGGTCTTGAAGTAATCGGCTACAAGCGTGGTTACTCAGGCCTTTACACAAATGATTACCAAGTGCTTGACCTCAATGCCGTATCGGGTATTATGCATGAGGGTGGCACGATTTTGAAGTCATCGAACAAAGATAATTTATTCAACTACCCTAAACGTCAAGAAGATGGTTCTTTCGTCCATGAAGACGTTTCCGATGTCGCGGTGGAAAACATGCGTGCACTCGGGGTTGATGCCTTGATTGTGATCGGCGGCGATGGCACCTTAACAAGTGCGCGTGATTTTCATCGTAAGGGGATACCCGTTGTTGGCGTTCCCAAAACAATTGATAACGATCTACCCGCGACCGATTTGACTTTCGGGTACAACACCTCGCTTGAAAACATTGTAGATGCGTTAGATAAAATTCACACGACAGCTTATTCACACGATCGCATCATTGTGGTTGAAGTGATGGGCCGTCACACAGGTTGGTTAGCCCTTGAAGGCGGATTAGCGGGCAGTGCCGATGTCATTTTAATTCCTGAAATTCCGTATGATTTAACGAAAGTGGTCGACAAAATTCGTGAACGTGACGCACAAGGGAAAAACTTTGCGATCGTCGTCGTAAGCGAAGGTGCAAAACCAAAAGATGGCGCTGTGCATGTGCGTGAGATCATTCAAGATTCCGCGGATGCGGTTAGATTAGGTGGCGTTGGTGATGTTGTGCGCCAACAGCTGCAAGCGATGATTGACAATCACGAAGTACGCTACACTAATTTATCTTACTTACAACGCGGTGGCATCGCCAGTCAACTTGACCGAGCACTCGGTCTTCGGTATGGCGTTGAAGCGGTGGAGTTGTTGCTAGCGGGTGGTTCGGGTCAAATGGTCCGGTGCCAAGGTCGCGATATTACAAGCGTAAATCTTGAAGAAGTTGTCGGCGCAGGCGAAACCGGTGAAACAAGTAAAGGTGGCGCGAAGTACGTCGATCCACAGGGACAAATGGTCGCGGCAGCGAAAGCAGTGGGCATCAGCTTTGGAGATTAAACATGGATTATCCTATTGACTACACGCTTTATTCAACCGATGAAATCATTGAACTTGTCGGTTTTCTTCACCTTCTTGAACAAGAACACGCCCATCCCGGCAACATACCACCCGAGGCGCTTGAAGCGGCTTATAAGAAATTTCGAAACATCATCAACAATCAAGCAGAAGAAAAAAAGATTGCTAAAGCGTTTGAAAAACAAACAGGCATTCGCATCGATCAGATGATACCTACGCGTAAAAAGTCCACGTCTTGACGTGGATTTTTCACTAGAAAGGAGCCCGTATGCGTTTAGATAAATGGTTGTCAAACTTAAAATATGGCTCAAGGAAACAAATTGAACAAGCGGTTAAAGCCGGACGTGTTACAGTCAATCAACAGACAGTATCGCATGCATCAATGCCTATCGATCCACATCGTGATGTGGTGACATTCGATGGCGAAAAGATCCGCTTTTACCCAAACTTGACTTTGATGATGCATAAACGTGCTGGGGTTGTTTGCGCGCATCATGATGCGCAATTCAACACGATTTTTGATGATTTACCAGAGCAGTATGCCCGCCATGATTTACACATGGCGGGCCGTTTAGACCGCGATGTGACGGGGCTGATGATATTAAGTGTGGATGGGACGCTCATTCATAAAATTATTAGCCCCCGTAAAGACGTATACAAAACGTACCTAGTTGAGACGGCTGAACCTGTCAGTAATATAACTAGACTGCATGCACCGCTTGTGTTAAAAGATGGCCGCGGTAAACCATACACCATCAAGCCACCTAAAATCATCTCATCGACAGGAACTACCACCATCATTAAAATTTCTGAAGGTAAACATCACCAAGTTAAAAAGATGTTTGCGGCACTCGGTCATCCTGTCCAAAAACTCACGCGGACAGCCATTGGTGCCTTAACGCTTGATGAAACACTTTCTGAAGGTGATGTAAAGCGTTTGACAGACGCTGAGATTGCGCAAATATTCACATAATAAAAGCCGGCGTTGCCGGCTTTATTCATTGAAGAGCATTTCTAGTGTATTCAGTAGATGATCGATGTCTTCGCGAGTGTTTTCATCGCTTAGTGAAATACGCATGGAACCTTTGATGTACGCTTTAGGCACATCGATCGCTCTTAAAACATGACTGAGCTCGATGTTGTCAGAATCACAAGCACTGCCGAGTGAGACATAAATGCCTTGACGGTTCAACTGAAAGGCAAGATGTTGTGCGTCTTGTCCTTTGAAACCGATATTTAAGACCGCATTTAAGCGCGAATGATCTAGATCCGGTCCGTTTAAGCGGTAATCAAAGTTTTTGACGTTCAACTGCTCGATGAAATAATGGCTCAAGTTATCCACATGTTCGGTGTGTGCCTTCGTATTTTCGCGCGCTGCTTCATACGCTTCTAAAAAACCAACCATCGCCGCAACATTCTCAGTACCTGCTCGGCGGTGGAACTCTTGTTGGCCTCCGTGAATGAGTGGTTCAAGCAAGGCGGGATCTCTAGCAATCAAACAGCCACTGCCCCGTGGCCCATAAAACTTATGGGCTGAGAGTGACACAAAATCCGCTTCAAGTTCAGAAAAGTCAATGGCTTGATGCAGAGGGACTTGCACCATATCAAAGTGAAGCAGTGCCCCATGTGCTTTAATGATAGGGATGATTTTTTTCAACGGTTGAATGGTGCCGATTTCATTATTGGCATAAATGATTGAGACTAAACTAGTTTGTGTTTTTAAAGCGTGTTTTAACGCCTCTAAATCTATAAAACCATCTCGGTCAACACCCACATAGGTGGTTTTTCCGCCAACTCTCTCGATAAAGCGCACAGAGTTTTCTGTGGCGTGATGTTCAATGGTTGTTGTAATAATTTGCTCATTCGGATGCCGAAAGTACGTCCCTTTAATGGCAAGATTATTCGCTTCTGTCCCAGAACTTGTGAAGACAATGTTTTGCCTTGTCACACCGAAGTGTTCCGCGAGTCGATTTTTAACCGTATTCATGGTTTTTCGTGCGTCGATGCCTGGTGTATGCAAAGAAGACGGGTTGCCATAAACATCCCGTAAGTGGCGATCCATTGCTTTACGAACACGTTCACTTAACCGTGTTGTTGCGGCGTGATCAAAATAAGCCATACGCCTGCCTCCTAATTTGTTACTTCAAGGTGATGACGACCCCTTCAAGCGAAGGGACATCGATAAAGTCTAATGTTTTTTTGTGCTGCTCAGCTTGCAAGGTAGACACGCTTTTTTCTGTAAAAAGATCAATCAACTCTGTCGCAAAGTGTTGGATGACATACGATGTATGGATGATACACGGATCATCATCATCAAACAATTCAACACTTTTTTCAATGATATGACTTTTCTTAATCGGCATGTTCATCACTTTACCTTTGAAAAGTGTTTTACCTTGCTGTTCAATGATTATTTTTTGTTTCATGTTATCACCTTTCAAGAATGCCTTGTATGTCAATGTTAAACTGGAATATTTCAATGCCCGCTAGTAAGAGGACAAAATAAACTGTCATGACTAAGAAGAAAATGGCGGTAATGAGTTTGATCAATGAAAGATGTTCGCGGATGAAATTGGCGATGCCAACGACTGAACGTGCTCGAACCGCAAAGGCCGCAATGAGAATGAGCGGGAGAATAAACATCAAGTTGAACACAATGATATAGATCAGTTCAACGGTCGATATGCCTGTTCCAGGTGACACACTGCGTACCCAAGTTAACACAGTGAAATAAACTTGTCCGGTACAAGCTGCTTCAGTAATCCCGACGATGACGCCTAAGAAAAGCGGCACAAAAACGATGAGTAATACTTGTTTCAAACCGGGTTCTTCCGCTTCAATGGCACTTGTGAAGCGATGCATAATCCGTTTATTAAACGCTTGAATAAACTTAGGAAGTTGGTTTTTTACTTTTCCATAGTCTTGTTTGCGCGTCACCATGTAATCGTAAAATGTGAGCACAAACAACACTAAACAAAGCAAGGCAAACCCACCATAGAGGAAATAGGAGAAAAACTCAAATTGTTCGCGTGTCAAGCCTAACAAGGCGAAAAAACCAA
>SKGI01000017.1 GCA_007117555.1 Candidatus Izemoplasma sp.
ATGGTCTTCAACGCTTTCATACGGACTTTTTTTGGTACTGTCATGCCAATTTCACGGAAAACACGGACGAGTGTACCGCTTTTGACATAAATCATATCATCCACATAAGCTTCTAGTGGACGTTCTTGGTCAAGCACGGTGACTTTTTTGTTTTTGAGAATACTCATAAGATAAACCACCTTCCATCAGTTAGGAGTTAATTATCTACATTATACAAGGATTTTCGCAAAAAAACAACGTTGTTGATTAAATCTATCTTTGAACTTAAGAAAAAACACTATTATCAACAGCATAAAATCACTCAATTGCGGATAAGTGAACATTAAAAAGTGTTTAACGTGGGGTACAAGCCTCGCAATAACCGTAAAAGTTCAACGTGTGATCATCGATTTGAAATCGATGCTTCTTCGCCAATTTTTCTTCGTAATCTTCAAGGGGACACCCTTCAACATGAATGACTTTGTTACATGCTAAACAAATTAAATGATGGCCATGATGCGTATGGGTGATTTCATATCGGACTTGTTTAGACGTTTCTAAGGTCATCGCTGTGACGAGGCCCTTTTCAGTAAAACTTTCTAAAATACGATAAACGGTAGATAAAGACATCGATACACCACGTTTTTTGATCGCGCTAAACAAATCTTCTGCCGAGAGTAAGTCTTTAGAATTGTACAGCACATCTAGCATGATGGTTCGTTGACGTGTTTGTTTGAGTCCAACTTGACGTAAGAGTGCTTGATATTTATTCATAAGAGGCAGTACTCCTTTCACGATAAAAAATTACAATTAAATCTTAGCTAGAGATTAGGCTCTAATAAGTCTATGATAGACATAAACAAAGAAAAACACAATACCATTCAAAAGGACGATGGCTGATCCAGACGGTAAATCGAACAAAAATGAACCAATTAGTCCAATGAAAACAATGACAACTGATGAGATAACAGCAATCAGAATCGTCGCTTTAAACCCACGAGAAAACTGCATCGCTATGACCGTGGGAAAAATAATCAAACTCGAGATTAATAATGTCCCGATTGCACGAATTCCAATCACAATTACAAGACCTGTTAATATGGCTAAAAGTGTGTTAAGCCGTTTCGTTCGAATTCCACTGACTTGCGCAAACGACTCATCAAAGGTCATCGTAAACAAATCTTGAAAAAAGAGAAAAATCGTCACTAAAACAATGATAGATAGTCCGACTGAAAGCCAAAGATCCAACATCTTAATGGTCAAAATACTACCGAATAAATAACTGTACAAATCCATGTTGAATCCGCCGCCAATACTTGCAAGCGTGGTCCCAAGTGCCATCGAGAAAGCCGCCGCAAGTCCAATGGCTGCATCACCATGTACGTTAGCGGACTCGTTGAGTTTTAAAACAAAAACGGATGTCAACACGACAAATGGCAAAGTGACTAAAAGCGGCGATTGATCAAAGAATAAGCCAATCGCCACCGCGGCAAAGGCGACATGCGATAACCCATGACCAATCATAGAAAAGCGCTTCAAAACTAAAAATGATCCAATGAATGCACTGCTCAAAGCGATCGAAATGCCTACGACAATAGCACGCCACATAAACCCATACGTGAATGCGGCTTGTAACAACTCAAACCAACTCATGATGGGTTCTCCTCTTCATCGTGACGCTTGGCATGGGTGTGAATATAAGGTGATATCTCGGCTTGTTCACAAAAGGCTTGAAATGTGCCATCAAAAAGAATGCGTCGTTCCATATAAAGCACACGGTTGACATACTCACCGATCCCACCAATATCATGGGTAATGAGTAAAATGGTGACGCCTTCTTGATGCAACGCTTGCAAAATATGCATAAAACGTTTACGCATCGCTTGGTCCAGTGCACTGGTTGGTTCATCAAGGATCAAAATGCGTGGGTTTGCTACTAAAGCACGCGCTAATAAAACCCGTTGCTGTTGACCACCAGAAAGAAGGCCAAACCGTTTTTTGGCTAAGTTAGCAACATTTAAGCGCACCAAACTTTCTCGGACTCGTTCTTTGTCTTGACGACTCAATCGACGTGGAAAAGATTTAGTCGCCAACAAACCCATCCCAACAACTTCTTCAACCGATGCCGGAAAAGAACGGTCTTGAACAACTGTATTTTGCGGCAAATAGCCAATCGGACCAACAACATGGTTTTTCACTGTGCCACCCGCTGTATGAATTAAACCAAGTATGGCTTTTATCAAGCTGCTTTTACCTGAACCATTCTCGCCTGCAAGCGCAATAAAATCTCCCGCCATAACGTTAAAACTCACTTGATCTACCGCTGTAAAATGATGATACTTGACAGTGAGCTTATCCACATGCAACAACACGTCTTTTGTCATACTTTCATCTCCGCTCTTAACACACATTCCAGTCTAAAAGCGGCAAAAAGCCGCTTAAGATTATCGCGTGATTAATCGTAATATATTATAAACTAACCTGTCTTTAAAAGCAAATAGTTCGCATTTACACACCGTATACAGCGTCTAGCTGCGACGATAAACACCAAAGCCATATGGCAAAAGCGCAAACGCTTTACGGACATGGACACATTTTTCTAAAAAAAGTGGCTCAAGCGCTTCTTGTTCCCACGCATCAGGAACGCTCAACGCTTGTTTCTTACCTGAGTTGTTGATCACAAATATGCAATCTTCTTTTGCAAACATCAAGCACGTACTTTCACCGGTTTCATAAAAGGTATACCGGGCCGAACGCCAAGCAGCGGTGTCTTTTCGCAGTCCGATAAGACGCTGCATAAATGACTTAAGCGGATGCGCATGCGCCGATTCATCCCAAGGCATGCAACGTCGATTATCCGGATCATGGCCGCCTTCTAAGCCAATCTCTCCACCATAAAAGACACTTGGGGAGCCTGGAAACGTAAACAAAAACAAGTACACGAGTTTAATTAAATCTGTTTTGTTTTGACACAATGTCGCAATCCGCGTCGTGTCGTGTGAATCGACTAAGTTATACATGTTTTCTAATACATTCAGGGGATAATGATTCAGCACTTTGACAATTCGTTCTGTAAAAGTTAATGCATCAATAGCTGGGAAATCTTGACTGCGGCCAAAAAATTGCCAGATGGGGAACAATATCTCATAGTTCATCACCGCATCAAACTGTTCGCCTCCGAGCCAAGCATTGGCATTGTCCCAGTTTTCACCGACAATGTAAGCATCTTGATTAATTGATTTGACTAGCTGACGAAACTCACGCCAAAAAGCATGGGGAATTTCGTTACTTACATCAAGACGCCAACCATCCACATTCATCTCTTCCATCCAATACTTTACAACGGCAAAAAGATGCGCTTTAATCAAAGGATGCATCGGATTCATTTTCGGCATATAAGGCGTGAATGCGAATGTTCGATAATTGAGTGTTTCAGGGGTCAAATCAAGTTCACGAACGGCTTCTCGCGGATTATTTTTAAGCGCTTCAATAGAAACTGGTAAGACTGGCTGTTCACTATCGATGATATAAAAACCATCATAATAAGGCGAATCTTGTCCCTTTTCAATCACATCAAGAAAAAACGGATGCCGAATGCTACAATGATTAAAAACGGCATCGAGCATGACTTTCATATCAAGCGCATGCGCAACCGAAACCATCGCTTTAAAATCTTCTTGACTGCCGAATGCGGGATCAATAGTAAGATAATCGATGGTATCGTATTTATGGGCTGTATCGGCTGTAAAGATGGGGGTCAAATAAATGCCCGTAAACCCAAGCGCATGCAAATAGGGAAGCTTTTCAGTAATCCCTTGTAAATCGCCACCAAAAAAGCTATCATTTCGCACGCTTTCCATTTGTCCCCACGGTGCGATGCCTGGTTTTTCAAGCTCAGGTTGACCATTGTGGAAGCGATCTGGAAAAATACTATACCAAACTTGCTCGCTAGCCCATTTTGGGGCTTGGTAAAGATCTTCATTGTTTAAAAAAGGAAAATTAAAGTAAGAAAAAAGATGATAACGCAATTCAGGATGCACGTCAAGATCGATGAGTTCCTTTGCACCATATAGCCATTTATGGTCGATTAAAAAGGCATATTTCATCCGCCGATATTTCGGTTTGACTGCGATGAAGAAAACATCGTGCGCATCCGTTTCACCGACTTTCTCACATAAAACACCATCACCAAAAGGGCGCCATGCACTACGGGCGCCTTCTTGATTTTTGCGATACAAAAAAGGGTCTCCATAAATCAAGGCGACTTGTTCGGCCGTCCCTTTAGCTACGAACAACCGTAAATGGATGGTGTCTTCATCATACTGATAAGCCATATATGACTTCGGTTCATGATAAAAAAGATGGCGCATAGACATGCTCCTCGTATAAAATGTGCGTAAACTCATA
>SKGI01000129.1 GCA_007117555.1 Candidatus Izemoplasma sp.
GCACCAGCATTTAGTGCGGCTTCTTTAGCAGCGCGCACGGTCATTTCATAAACAAGACCCGACACTGTCATGCGTAAACCGCCTGCAGCGCTTGAGGCTGCAAGCATGACATCGTAAGTGATTTCTGAACGCGCTAACTTTTCTTGTAAATCATCAATCGCAGCTTGTAAGCCTTCGCGAACATCGGTCTCTACTGTTGTTTGGGACATTCCTTTCCCTAGTAATGTAGGCGTGCCGCTAAGTTCAAAAGCATTGACGACAGTTGTCGTACTGCCAATCTCGGCAATGAGACACTCAATCCGCATTATGACCCATCTCTTTGAGTCGTTTAACGAGATAACTAGCAATGTGATGCCCTTTTGTACCACGACCAAATCCTTGGTCGACTTGGTGCTTACGGGCAATTTCTGGTGTGACCTGAGTGCCTCCTGCGATTAAGATTAGACGTTCTCTCACACCTTTTTCCACTGCATATTGATGTAGTTTTTCCATGTTTTTGTAGTGGGTGTCATCGTGTGAGATAATCGTAGACATCATAATGCACTGAGCATCCATCTCTATGGCCGCATCGACAAACTTCTCAATGGGTACACTTGTCCCAAGGTAAGTGTAAGGAATGCCATACTTTTCAATACCACCATGTTTAATATCTAGTACTTCTCGGATACCAACACTGTGTTCATCGTGTCCGCCGGTTCCGGCAATCACTTTGATTGGGTGCTTTTTCACGTACTCTAAAATTTCTTCTTCTGGGATTTGTTCAGTTTTTTCACGACGTTTCAAGGTGCTTGTATCGATGTCGAAGTCTACACGGCCTTTAACTTGAACACGTGTGCCCTCACTTGGATGTAAAACTTCTTGATGGATCACTTCAACATCTTTTAATCGCATCTTATTAGCTGCTTCAAGTGCGGCTTCTGAGGCTAAATCTTCAGAAATTGGGAAAAATAGATCCATCGTTATGACACCGTCTCCTAGCCATTCAACTTCTGGCTTCAACAGCGAGCTAGAACGATATTTTTCTGTTTCTTCAAGTCTTAGATTTACATTGTCAGTTAAATCAAGCTCATCAATAAACTGGACCATTTCAGGTCTCTCAAACGTAGAACCGCCTATTAGTGATGCAGGATTATCAACACATGTTGAATCATATTGCTCAATGTTGTTATAGCCATAATGCGCAGTTACAGGTGCCATGTAATCCGGATCTCTTGCAATAAATGAACCCGCACTTACACCCCCGTTCATCTCACGTGAAATGCCATCACCATTACGCGCTGGGTACTCTCCACTATCTACAAAAAGGCCTGATTCAACCGCTTCAAAATACCCCCCCATGTCTATAATTTCTTCGAGCATCAAGACAGCTCTTTCTTGAATTTCTCGCTTTTTATCATATAAATATCCGTCCGTTTTTAACGTAACCATACTGAGAATGTCATCCATAGCTACAAGTGCTTGTTTAGCGGTGTCTAATGCTTCGATATTATAGATGTGCCAAGGAACGTTTCTTCCTTCGTCAGGTGTAATCGTACTTTGGATATCCACACTAGTTAAACGAGAAATGAGTAGATTGATGACATGCGTGACCGTCGCTTCTCGGGTAGAAGAGTCCATATATTTCGTGTTCATTTGTGCACGCATTTTGTATTTTGAGAAAAACTCTCTTAACGCGACGGCATAAGGTAAGTTTAGTTTCAAATCTGGACTTGGGGCTGCGGCTGGTGGCACGGTCGATAAGCAAATGTTTTCAGGGCGAATACCTACCTTTTCACTGAAAACTGAGTTTATGCCATGTTGAACTAACAATTCAGGCATGACTTTCCATGCATCCCTAGCGGTAGCATTCGCGTTATGAGCCCCGTCAATTTGAGCCATGTTCGCATAAGCCATAACACGTTTGCTTTCGGCAGCATCTACAAAGCTACGGATCATATTAATATTGCGATAAAGAATATTGTATTGTGGGTCTTGGTGGGCCCCATTCACACCTTCTTCTGTGAATAATACTGCGATTTCGGGGCCCGCTACTCCAGAGACGTATGAATGATAATTAATGGGCCTCCCAACTTCTTCTTCAATCAAGTCAAGTGCACGCCTTTGTGCTCTTAATTGCTTCCTAGTAATTGGGATACCGCCAACACCTTGCGGTGTCCCTTCGAGTAGTCCATCAAAGTGCGACTGTCCTGCAGTTCGAATAACCATAACATGATCGGCACCATGGTAAGCCGCCATCCGCATCCGTCGAATATCATCTTCGAAGCGACCGGAAGCAATTTCTGTAGTGACGACACAATCTGGTTGTGGGTCAATGTTATTCAGTGCACGTGCACTGGGCAATGGAACCGATCTTTTAAGTGAAGGAGAGGCTTGTTCGTAAGTGAATTCATTCAGTGTTATAGATTCTTTTTGACGCCAAATCCATCCACGACGCCTTGGCTTATAATTCGCTAAATCCTCCAGAATTTCATGAACATTAATTTTTGAACTGGGGTTTAATGATTTCATTACTTAAACACCTCCAAAAGTTCCGAAATTCCGTCAGCATCAACAATGCGTTGACCTGCTTCACGCAAAGTTATCTTATAATCACGTGATAATCGGTATACACAATGTCCAGCACCTTTCCTTAAAAGCCCATGTTCATGGAGCACATTGACGATAGCTGTCGCTTCAATACTAGAAAAGCCCATGCGTAAGAGCACACTTCTTTCGATTGATTTACTTGTGTTTTTATGGGCTAAGTCCAATAGGGGATCCACTACTTTTTCTGTCAACTCAAAAAAGTAAGCTTTAAGCGCTTCATCACTCATTTCACTCAGATGTTTGCGGCGATCTTTAAAATCATCTTGTCTTTCTTTCATAAGCTTTACCTCCTAATGAAGCAATTAAGGAACTCAACTGGTTCGATTCGATTTGAAGTTCCTCTTTAAGAAAGGCATAATCCTTTTCAGTGAGGGTTTTCAAGTCTAGATTCTTTAAGTATGAACGTCTCAACTTGTCTAAGGGTACTTCTTGAATATCGATTAATCCGCCACTTGAAGGTAGCACAATATTTTTGCCGGGAATTTCATTGCTTGGATCACCAACCTGAACATCGATTTGATTCGCTTTTGCAAACGACAGTTGTGGTTGATGATGCTTACCAGCACCAGAATACTCTGTTTCTTGAACAACAATGATGGCGTCTCGTTCCATTGATTGCGCAAGTTTAAACGCAACGGCAAGGCTTGTATTTCCCGCCGGTCCCCGTTCCATCCCTTCAAGAATAGAAAGTGCTTCAGTAATAAAAAACACATTGCCTTGAGTGACAGTAAAATACTTATCCATATAGCGGAGTGGCCGAGCAGCACTACGTGGTACATCGCTTCGATCAGGGCGCGTCGCAAAGGGAATTCCAAAACCTGTATGACCTGTTGTAAATGATTTGCTATTAAAGTCATCATCACTGGCCATGTGTAGTCCTTGCAAATTAACACTCGCCCCGTATACTTTAGTCGATGCAGCACCATAGCGTCTTAACCCTCTGGCAGTACCAGTTAAATTTCCACCGCCTGCGTTGGTGCATACCACCACATCTGGATGGCGACCCGTGCGTTCATACACTTCATCGGCAATCTCATAACCCAGTGTTTCAATTCCCATAATGCCATAAGGTGAATAAAGAGACGCATTGAAATAACCTGTTTCATCTAATAAATGAAGGAATGTATAAAATAACTCGGGTCCAACACTCAACTGGATAACTTCAGCGCCATAAGCCTCACATGCACGCGCTTTTTCAAGTATTTCAGGTTGAGCAATATTACGCGAATCAAAACACTCTTGGACAATAATACATTTTAAGCCCTGTTTCGCAGCTAAAGCCGCAACCGCTGCACCATAGTTGCCGCTTGTCGCAGCAATGACACCTTTGTAGCCAAGTTCTTTTGCTTTATGAACACTAATTGCAGCTCTTCTCGCTTTGAATGATCCGCTTAAATTAGAAGCCTCATCTTTGACAAAAATTCTTGCGCCCAAACCAGCTGGGGCAAACTTTCTTGCATAGTTTGTTATATTTTGAAGTTCAAAAAGTGGTGTCTTACCAACCATTGACGCCTCTTGAATAGTGACAATGTCTTCGTATGCGTAACCCGAAGAACGCATCAGTGCGTCATAATCAAAACCAATCCCTTTGTACTCGAACTGACTGTAGTCGATGGCAACGGACTGCTGCATAATGGCGTTACGACGTCGATTTAGATCATAGATATCATACATCGTCATCGTCTCCCCACATCTCTGACAAGATTATCTTACGCATTTGTAATATCTCGTCAACAAAGTCGCCATAACTATGCTTATATTTTGGTTCAACTTCTTTAAGCAC